>OMQI01000096.1 GCA_900313185.1 uncultured Rhodospirillaceae bacterium | reverse complement strand
GGTTGCCGTTTGGCCGTTACTTATCCGGAAATTTGCGAAATGCAAACTCGCGCCATCTTAGAGGCTGCTATGGAATGCCGTGAAGAAGGTGTTAAAGTTGTTCCGGAAATCGAAGTTCCGTTAATCGGTTCTAAGAAGGAATTGGATATTGTTAAGAGCATCATTGATACCACCGCTCAAAAAATCTTTGCTGAAAAAGGCAAGAGCATTGAATATGAAGTTGGTACAATGATTGAATTGCCGAGAGCTGCTTTGATGGCTGAAGAAATTGCTGCTTCTGCTCAATTCTTCGGTTTCGGTACCAACGACTTGACACAAACAACCTTGGGTATGAGCCGTGATGATACCGGCGCTATCTTGGATTGTTACCGTTCTAAAGGCATTTACGTTGCTGATCCGTTCGCATCTATCGATGTTGAAGGTGTTGGTAAATTAGTTAAACGTGCTTGCGAATATGGTCGTCAAACCAATCCGGAATTGCTCTTGGGTGTTTGCGGTGAACACGGTGGTGATCCGAAGTCCATTGAGTTCTTCCAACAATGTGGTTTGGATTATGTTTCTTGCTCTCCGTTCCGTGTACCGGTTGCCCGTTTGGCAGCAGCTCAAGCCGCTGTTAAATACGGTAAAACTCAAAAGGAACACAAATCAAGCAAAGCAGCATAATCTGATTGCTTAAAAACAAAAAGGCCGTGTCTGATGATGCGGTCTTTTTTTATTTCAAACTTCTTATTAAAATATTCTTGACATTTGTGTTTATACAGAACTAAAATAGAACAAATTTTAGGAGATAATACTTATGCTTACTGAAAAACAATATAATCTTTTGATGTTTATAAATAAGGTAAATCGTGAAACCGGAAAGTGCCCTTCTTTCGATGAAATGAAGGACGCTATCGGTTTGAAATCAAAATCGGGAATTCACGCATTGATTACCTCGCTCGAAGAGAGAAACTTTATTCGCAGATTACCTCACAAAGCCAGAGCTATGGAAGTTGTGCGTTTGCCGCGTTTCAAACCGCAGGCTATAATTGATGAAGAAAAAAAGCGTGAAGAGGCTCTGCAAAACTCTTCGGTACAAATTCCTCTATATGGAAAAATTGCGGCAGGAACTCCGATTGAAGCAATTGCCAATGAAACAGAAACTATTCCGGTTCCGTTTGATATGGTTTCCTTGGGGCAGTTTTATGCTTTAACCATTGAAGGAGATTCGATGATTGAGGCCGGTATTATGGATGGTGATATAGCCATTATAAAACGTCAAAACCAAGCCGACAACGGCAAAATCGTAGTAGCATTGGTCGATAATAATGAAGCAACCTTAAAAATACTCAAAAAAGATGGCGATAAAGTTCAACTTATACCGTGCAATAAAGAATATAAAACTCGAACTTTTGCGGCAAATCGTATAAAAATTCAAGGCATTCTTTCCGGAATAATTCGCAAATATCGCAATTAACTCTATTTTAACATTGTTGCCATAGACTTATGATGTGTTTGTGGTATTTAACGGAGGTATGATATGCGGAAGTTATTAGACATTATCAAAGATATGGTAAAATCACTACGTTTTATCATTCCTTTCTTTTTTATTCTTGGAGTTATATTTGCTTTCTACTCACTTTTTACCAAAGCTGATGCCGAAAAAACAGTTGAAGATATTGAGTACATAACCACCAAAATCAGGGAGGAAATTGCAGAGAATGTATTCAAAAATTTCAACAATGACACAGTGGTTTACAGCAACTTTTTGCCGATTGATATAAAAACCAGAATGACGGATAACGGATATTTAATCCGAAACCGTTTCGGTTCTACGATGGACTTTATGGAAGCATACAAAACCAAAGAAGAAAAAGATTATTATATGTCTCTTATGGATGATAAATATGCCTTTGCACGTTCTTATCACGGAACCGGTGCTTACATAATTACTTTTCCGCATATTCGCCGCAGTGCTTGTATGCTGTTGGCTCAGACCGATTGGAAGAAAAAAATTCCTAATTTTTTAGGCATATCCGTCGGAAGAGTAAAGAAAGATAATCCTAACATTGGAATTGAGCGTTTGAATCTTGGATTACTCTACGGATTAACCGAAATTGATTATGAAGGTCCTGACGAATCATTTGTTTCCAATCGTAAATTGCAATATCGTGAGGCTTTCAAAGCGTGCCGTTGCCTTTTGCACAACAAGTGCATCGTTTCCTTGAAATTTATGTAATCAGTTTTTGTATACGTAGTACGTATAATATTTTGAACCGAGATTCACTTCTTTATGTGCTTTGGTGTCTTTCATCGGAAAACGATTGGCAATAACTCTTGAATCCGCCTTCATTTCGTTTTTAATTTTTGCAGTCAGTTTTGCCATAGTCGAATTAAGCAAAAACACAAAAATTATATCAGCTTTTGATATATCTGTTTCAAAAAAATCCTGACGCAAAAAAACTAAATTCTTTAATCGACGGCTACGCCAAACACTGGTCCAATACGGCAAAAATCCTCGTTCCACCCCGATAAACTTGTGATTTGGAAAACGTTTGGCAAGAGGTAGTAACAAAGTTCCCCATCCGCTCCCCAAATCCATCACAATTTGAGATGATGTGTCTTTTAACATTGAGGCTGCTTCTTCTATTATGGCTTTTTTCACTTTACCACACGACGGAACCGCCGGAGATGTATGCATAAAACCGGCGCTTACTGTTAGATAAGCAAAGATTATACTTATGAATAAAACGGCAACACACACAACACTCAAAATCAGCAAGCCAATTACTTGTAATACAACCATCTACACTCTCCCTGCTGGTAATGCTATTCCAAAGTGCCCCCGTCTGCAATATAATTTTTTATATTTGCCACAGCATAAGCGTTATTTTTCGCATTGTTTGCAATTAAAATCTTTAATTGAAGCAGCATCAATATTATCAGATTTGCGCAATCTTTTACGAACTCCGTTGGTTGCATATTTCATAAAACAATACAAGCGTTTATACATCGGTAAATCTTTTTCATTCCAATAACGCTTTAGAGTATTGGTAGCCATTTTTATTTTATTTTTGCTCAGCTGATTATCACGAATACGATATAGTACCAACATCTCATTAAGTCCGTGAAATTGCATTCCTTCTCGCAAATAGTTCATCCATAATCTTGCATCTTCACATAATTTCCGATCAGGCGGAAATTTAACACTCTTAACGCCCTGGCGATCAATCATCACCGATGACATACCTATTTGCGTGGTTTTCATATACGTTTCACGGTCGACATTTAAATCAACATCAACCTTACCTTTTTTCATCACATAGCCATCTTCGTTTAAAAATCCGTAAGCGGTATGCGATAAAACCGCATTATGCTTTTGCATAAAATCGATTTGATGTTCCAACTTATATGATGACCACAAATCATCTGAATCTATAAAAGCCAAATACCTGCCGTTTGCTTTTGCTATGGCCAAATTTCTGCATATACTGACACCGCTGTTTTGAGGCATCTTGATAACTTTTATACGCTCATCTTTTTGAGCGCATTCTTTAGCTATCTCTAAAGAAGCATCTTGAGAACCGTCATCGACAATCAGTAATTCCCAATTTTTATAAGTCTGGCTCTGCACCGATTCAATTGAATGTTTGATAAACTTTTCGCAATTATATGCCGGCATTATGACAGATACTTTTTCCATAACAGGCTTCTCCTTGTTAAAAACACCGCTATTTTACCCTAAAAACCAGAATTTGTCAATTTTTTGATTATTTTTTATCTTTACCCTCTTTACATTCAAACGTTAAAATGTATAATGCACATAAAATTTACTAATTAATTGCTTATGATTATGAAAAAATTATTATTTATTTTTGCGATTTTAAGTTTTGCTCTCTGCTCCTGTGAAAAAGAAGAGTTCTATGAGGAAGACAACATTCCCGTTGTCCCTGAAAGCAATGAACACAGTGCCAAACAACAAGCCGTGATTACAAAGCTTTATCAGGTAAAAATGCGACGAGAACTGATGATTCCTTTCAGCGCTTACGTTATGCAGATTAACAATCGAGATTATCTGTATATGATTCGTCTTCGTTTCAATCAGGATTTAAAGGTTGGAGATGCTATTGATTTCTCGGTATTTTCGTTCTGTCCTAATGAAATTGCCCAAATTAACGGCTGTGATTTAGGCGACGGGGATTCTGCCAATCAAAACGACAATAATAACGGTGTCGGATATTTGGTTGCTTCAGACCCAATCGAGGCTCAGATTAAAGACATTTTTTCAATGAAAATTCGTTACAGCATCAGCTTTTGGCCGATTGATACTTGGTTTATCGAAACCACCCAAGGCAATCTGATTTTTGTAAAAAAGAGTAAAGTAAACACATCCCTTGCCCCCGGCGACCGCATAGTTTACAGTAAATACACTCTTTACGACGAAGTTCTGACATTGAAAAAACTCCGCTAAAAATAAAGCCCTGATATCCTCAGGGCTTTACTTTTATTCACTTTCGCTCGGTAACTTTCCTTTTTCGTATTCACGTTTATCTCTGATAAATCTGATAACAGTTATCGGAACGCTTATTATATAACAAAGCGTAAACAATCCCAAAGTCAGCCACGGTTTTGTCAGCAAACAACTGACAAACAATGCGAACAAAATCATCAACGGCAATACCAAATCCTTATTTATCTTAGCTTTTTTGAGCGAAAGTGTAGGAATTCTGCTCACCATCAAATATGCAACCAATAACATCAGCAAACTGCAAAAATACGGATTGCGCAAAACAAATTCCAGTTCCGGAAAATCAAATGAAATCAGTATCGGCATAACACCTAATGCTGCTGCCATCGGGGCCGGCACCCCGACAAAATAGTGTGACCAATATTCCGGAACGGTTGCATCTTCCAACATTGTATTGAAACGTGCCAAACGCAATGACATTGCTGCCGCAAACATCAAAGTAAATATCCAGCCCCAATGCGGTAAATTATGCAGAGACCATTGATACATCAATATCGCAGGAGCCACACCAAAGCTTACAAAATCTGATAGAGAATCGAGTTCTGCACCAAACTTTGAAGAGGCTTTCAATTTACGAGCCACACGCCCGTCAAGCCCGTCAAACACACAGGCAAAGACGATACACACTAAAGCCATTGTCCATTTACCCAATATCGCAAAACGAATGGTAGTGATGCCGGCGCAAAGCGCCATTAAAGTCACTATATTCGGAGCCATTTTACGAAAAGGTACTTCTTTCAATTTTTTAATGGCTTTCTTCTTAATCAGATTACGAGAACGAGCAGGTATACTCTCTTTCTTTTTTTCCATTATCTTATTTCTCCTTCAAGACGTGGAGCGTCTGATTTAATATCCGCTATTACGGTTTCTCCGGCAATTACCGTCTGTCCCACGCAAACTTGTGGGCAAACTTTTTCCGGCAAAAAAATATCAACATAACCGCCAAAACGAATTGAACCTATTCGTTGACCGGTGAGATATTCATCGCCTTTTTTAAGTTTATTGACCGTCCTTTGGCTGCACAAAACTGCTGTTTGTTGCAACGCAAAATCGTAGCCGTCGCTATGTTTAAGTGCAGCTGCAAATTTTTCGTTACCTATATTATTTACATCAAAAGAACCGGAAAATTTCTTTCCGCAATCATAAAATACATTGCCTACTTTGGCTTTAATAGGCATTCGATTGATATGAACGTCAGACCATCCGGAATATATGCGGATTTTGTGAAATTTTTTATTTTGTAAGCCCAAACAATCAGGTCCCTTTTCCTTAACGATTGCCACAATCGTTCCATCGGCCGGAGCTACCACCACACTTGATAATATCGGAGTTATTCTGTCAGGATTTCTGAAACTTAAAAAGCACCATATATCCAACAGTAAAAAAGCAACTCCCAGCGGTAGCCAAATAAGCGCCATAACGACGGTCAGCACCGCCATTACGCTTACAAATTTCCACCCGTCATCGTCAATATCCGGAATATGAAACGCAGTATTAACAGACTTCATATCAGACTCCCACGAAAATACCGAAACGCTGTTTCTGTCGTATTTTCAAAATTAATTAGAGGAAGGCTTTTCCTCTTTCCGTAAAATAATTAAGCATATTTATAAAAAAATTACAAGTTTTATATTGCAATTTAAAAAATTATTATGTATAAGATTTCTTGCAATGCGCTTGTGGCGGAATTGGTAGACGCTGCAGACTTAAAATCTGTTGGGATTTATCCCGTGCCGGTTC
>OMQI01000091.1 GCA_900313185.1 uncultured Rhodospirillaceae bacterium | reverse complement strand
GCCGAAGATTTTATAAATATTGCTAAAAACGCTTGTAAATAGAAAGGATTGAAAAATGGGTTCCGTATTGTTGGTATTACAGTTAATTGTAGCGATTTTTTTGGTAGCCGTTATTTTGATGCAACGTTCAAACGGCGGTGCATTGAGCGGTTTGGGTGGTGACAGTGGTATCGGCGGATTGATAAGCGCCAGAGGTAAAGGCAATATTTTGACCAGAATTACTGCTGTATTGGCTACTTTGTTCTTTGTATTGAGTATGGCCTTGTCTATTTACTTCAGTCATGTTGAAATAGCCAGCAAAGGCTCGATTTTAGATACTCCGGTAACGACTTCTTCTATACCGGCAGAAGAACCGAAATCAGAGGAGCCTGCGCCGGTTGCCGATACTTCGCAAGAGCCGCAAGTTCCGGTAGCGGAGTAATAATATTGAAATTTCAAAACGGACATAAGGCACTTTTTCGTAAAGTGCCTTTGTCACTTTTTTAAGAGTGCTTTTTAAGGAAATTATAATGTCAGAAATTCAACTAAATCCAAATTCAAAATTTATATTTATTACCGGTGGAGTTGTATCTTCTCTGGGTAAAGGACTGGCATCGGCATCATTGGCTGCGGTTTTGCAAGCCAGAGGATACAAGGTAAGACTTCGCAAATTGGATCCTTATTTGAATGTTGATCCGGGGACAATGAATCCGTGTCAGCACGGTGAGGTATTTGTAACGGACGATGGTACCGAAGCCGATTTGGATTTAGGGCATTATGAGCGCTTTTCCGGTGTTCCGGCTAAACGTACCGACAGTATTACAACCGGAAAAATTTATCAGCGTGTCATTGAAAAAGAACGTCGCGGTTATTATTTGGGTTCAACCATCCAGGTTATTCCGCACGTTACAAATGAAATTAAAGATTTCATCTTATCTGATATAAACGATGAAGATTTTGTGTTGTGTGAAATCGGAGGTACTGTCGGCGATATTGAAGGACAGCCTTATTTGGAAACAATTCGTCAGGTTGCATACGAATTGGGGCGTGAGCGCACAATGTTTATTCACGTTACGCTTTTGCCGTTTATTCCAACGGCCGGAGAACTGAAAACCAAGCCGACGCAACACTCGGTGAAAAAATTACAGGAATACGGTATTCAGCCGGATATGATTTTATGCCGAACACAAATGGTTATTCCGGAAAATGAAAAACGTAAATTAGCGTTATTCTGCAATATTAAAGAGGAAAACGTAATTACGGCAATGGATGCTGCCAGTATATATCAGGTTCCGCTTGCATATTCGGCAGAAGGTATGGACAGACAGGTATGCAAGCATTTTAATTTGCCGTACGATAAGCCGAGCGATTTAAGTAAATGGCAAAATATCGTGGATATTTTGCGCTCTCCTGAAGGAGAAGTTCGCATTGCGGTAGTAGGTAAATATATGATGCTGCTTGAAGCTTATAAATCATTGCACGAAGCCTTGGTTCACGGCGGTATAGCAAACAAGTACAAAGTTCGTATCAAATGGGTAGATTCCGAAACTTTAGAAACGCAAAATCCGGATGATATATTAAACGATGTCAGTGCGATTTTGGTTCCGGGTGGTTTTGGTTTACGTGGTACACAAGGTATGATTAATGCGGTTAAATACGCCCGAGAAAATAAAGTACCGTTTTTGGGAATTTGTTTCGGTATGCAGATGGCGGTTATCGAAACAATGCGTAATTTGTGCGGTATAAAGAATGCCAACACTACCGAATTGGACGAAAATTGCGAGCCGGTAATCGGACTTATGACCGAATGGGATAAAGACGGCGCCAAACAAATTCGCCATAAAGACGGCGATTTGGGTGGTACAATGCGCTTAGGTGCTTACGAATGCGTATTGAAAGCAGGTTCTAAAGTGGCGCAAATATATGGTTCCGAAAAAATATCCGAGCGCCATCGTCATCGTTATGAAGTGAATATTAAATACAAAGATATGCTTAATAAAGCCGGAATGTCTATAGTCGGAACTTCTCCGGACGGTAACTTGCCGGAGATAGTGGAAAGACCGGAACATCCGTGGTTTATAGGAGTTCAGTTTCATCCGGAATTGAAATCTCGTCCGTTTGAACCGCATCCGTTATTTGTATCGTTTGTGAAAGCGGCGATAGATAATTCCAGATTGGTGTAAAAACTAAAAAAACTCTCAATTTTGTTAATTGAGAGTTTTTTTTAATTATAAATCGGTAAAATTTCCAAAAACATCAACACTTGCAATACGTATGCAGGTGTTCAGTTCTTCACTCTTTCGGGCAAGATACTTGCGAATGCTTTCCGTTCTTTGGGGAAACAGTTGTTTCTGATCAAAGTATTTTTTCTCCGTTAATTCAATAGGCTGGAGAAATAAAAACTTATTAAATAAACTGATTTCTGTTTTTTCTTTATACTGTTCAATCAGCACCAAGTTATCCAGATAGCGATCATAGTACCCTAACGCATTGAGCGCCAAAACGTGACCAATGTGCTTAAAAGCGGGAATTTGCGACGCTTTTTTGCACCCTTCAAGAGCTACAACGGAAATATGCCTACCGTCGTGGTTGTAAACACTGACAATCAAGTCGTCAGGAAACGTCAGACAATGAACAAGTTCTTGCTCATAGTTCTCACCCAAACGGGCAATACAGAGGCTTCGATCACCATAGTTCCAAGTCCCTTTCTGTAGTGAAGATTGGGCCGAAACGGTTTCAGTCATCAATTTATAAATACGCACACAGCCGATTTCTTGTTCTGCACGATAACCGATAACCGGAATAGGGTTATTGGTAAAATCTTTTGCATAAATCAAGCTGGCAGTAGCAATGGAAGGTTTAGGGTCGTGTCCGTTAAGAACATAACCGTAAGCTTTTTGGCAGACAGATAAACTCATCTCCTGTCCATAGCTTTTACGAAATTCTTGAAAGTCCATAATTGTAGTTTATTTAGTGAATAATGTTCAAAATTACTTAATCTCTAAATCGCAGTTTAATTTTTTTGATAAAATTTGTCAAGATTATTAATGGGGAATTTTTATTTTATCGGAGCACAAAAAAACCGCCATTTGGCGGCTATATTAATCTTTATGACGGAATGTTATTCTTCCCTTGGTTAAATCATAAGGTGTCATTTCAATATCAACCTTATCGCCTACCATAACTCTAATGCGAAATTTACGCATCTTTCCGGCAGTGTGAGCCAATATTTCCACACCGTTTTCCAATTTAACGCGGAACATGGCATTCGGTAATTTTTCAATTACTTCACCGGTCAGTTCCAACAATTCTTCTTTACTCATCTGTTACCTCAAATGTTTTCTTATTTGTCAAAAGATATAAACACATTATTATTGATTTGCAAGCAAAATATCAATGATTTGCTCATAAATCATATTATTTTTTTGCGGTTACTATTTTAACAGCCTC
>OMQI01000027.1 GCA_900313185.1 uncultured Rhodospirillaceae bacterium | reverse complement strand
TTTTGCCCCCAAATCAGCTACCAATTTAGCGGCATCGGCAAATAACTCCGGCGAATTACCCACCAATTGTACCACCACCGGATAAGGCTCGGCTTTAACATTTGCGATTTGATAACTTTTGGGATTTTTGCGTTGAATAGCATTAACCGCCGCCATTTCGGCAATCAAATTACCTTTACCGCAAGCCGCTAATATAGTTCGCATCGGGCAATCGGTAATCCCCGCCATCGGCGCTAAAAAAACTTTACTGTCAAACCCTTCAAATGCCATTAATTAAGTTTTCCTAATGCTCGTGCCAGAATATAATAAACTTTACCGATATCCGAACCTGAAATTAAAGCTAATAACGTACCGGCGCGTTCATTTTGTCGCGCCGATGCCACTAAAGCCTCAAAGTCGGATAAATACTTATCGACCAACACTCTGAAACTCTGATTGCTTTCATAATCATCTTTCACCGATGCAACTTGTTTTTTGGTCATATTCTTGGAAAGATAACGCACAAAAGCTCCGTGATCTCCTTCATAATATTTTTTCCAGAGTTCATCATCTTTACCTGCCTTATTGAAAACGGCGTTAATATCAATGGAAAGCGCCTCCAATTCATTAATAATATCCGAAGAATCACGCATAAAGGTATCCAGTGTTGCCGATTTAAATTTTTGATTGAAGGCATCTACCTGTTTTTCGGTTTTTTCATAACCATCTCGTAAATATGCCAAATGTTCATCAACCGTTTTACCGAATGCGCTCATCTTATTTTCATATTTATGCAGGGTATCGCCCACATCGGCACCCACCTGCGCCAATTTTTTATTGGCAGCCATAATACCGGTGGCAATTTGCTTCAAATTGCTCATCGCATTGTTAACCGAACTGTCTTGTTGTGCCAACATCTCGGAAGCGGTTTTGCTTTGTTCGCTCATTTGATTAGCGCTCTCGGTTAAACGTGATATATTGCTGCTGACTTGGTTATTTATTTCGCTGAACTTATCAAGGATTCCCAACGCTCTTTGTCCGAACGCTTCAATATTTTTATTCATATTTTCCTCGGCAGCATTCAAGTTCTGTGTAACCGAGGCCACCAATTGTCCAAACTCATTATTTTTATTTTGCGTGGTTCCGTAAAATTCTTGTAATCTCTTAGCTTCTTCGCCAAAAGATGTCACTATTTTATTGATATTATTGACAATCTGAATTCCCTCATTTTCCAAAAACTTACGTTTTTCCACCACATTATCGCCAAGCTGTCCGAAAGCGGCCGATATTTGTTCGGTAGTTTCCCGCATGTTGCGAATTTGCGTCTGAATATTCTGTTCCAAAGTTCCGGAGCGTTCTACCATCGCTTCTACTTCCAAACTGATAAGACGACCGTATTCGCCGAGTTTATTATCCAAAAAGGCAGAATTTTTATCAATTAATCCCGATTGCGTTTCCACCACCTGTTTTTGTTCTTTTATGCTGTTTTCAATATGCGAAATACCGGAATCCAAGCGCCTGAACAGCTCTTCGCAATTTTCGGAAGTGCGTAAAAAAGTTTTTTGCAAGTTTTCACCTTTTTCTTCCCATGTTTCAATCATTCTGGCAATCGAGGCCTGACTGCTGTCCGAATACTGATTAAGTTGTTCTTGGGCTTTGGCAATGTTTTCATTATTAACATTAACCACCTCTTTTACTCTTTCGGCGGCAGTTACCATTTCATTAACCATCGGAGTAACAATACTGACCAATTTTTCACTGTCTTCACGCATTTGCAAAGTGTTGACTCTGAAATCGGCTGTTGATGAAGAGGCTTTATCGGCAATTGTGTTAAAATTTTCGACCAATTTACCAACTTCTTCGTTAAGCTCTACCATTGTTTGCGAAGAATATCTGTCCAAAGCCTCGGCCAAATCTCTGAGTTCGGCAACTCGCTCGGTTAAATCACGCTTAATTACATCGCTTTGCGCACAAACATCACGGGTAGCGTCTTTCAAATCGGCAACCTGGGCTTTAATGGCATCGGCAATCATTTTGGTTGCTTCACTGCCGTTTGAATCCGGAAAAATAACCTGATTAAGAGAATCTCTCAACATTCTGGTTTCATTTTTAAAACTGCTGCCACGATCAATATAAGCCATAATTACCCACACAATGGCCAGCGGTAAGGTAATCCCGGCCATAAATCCGCTAAATTCATTCGGAACCATAGAAAACAGATTATCCCAACCGAAAAATTTTGTGATATATACGGCAACGATTCCGAACCACATTACGCTGAAAACTATAATAAAGCGGTGCAAACCGTTGGCAAACCAGCTTTCATTTTCCGATTCCGTATCGTTTACAAAGTTATTGATATTAAATTTTTTATTTTTGGCAGAGTTTTTAGACGACATTTTTTACCTCAAATCCGAATTTATACCCATATTTTTAACCACTATATCAGGCAAATAGTAAAAATTTTACATAAATTTCACAAATATTAAAAAAATAGATTGATTTTTAAAAAGTTCTGTGTATGTTTAACTAAGCAAAAGATATTATGCCGTTGTAGCTCAGTGGTAGAGCACGTCATTGGTAATGACGGGGTCGTAAGTCCGATTCTTATCAGCGGCACCATTTTATGAAAACCGTTCCGAGAGGAGCGGTTTTTGCTTTATCTGGGCTGGCTCACAAAAAGTCCGATTGTTTACTTCCAGAAAACATCAATT
>OMQI01000193.1 GCA_900313185.1 uncultured Rhodospirillaceae bacterium | reverse complement strand
TTTTCAGAATTCGTATTACTGTCTTTTGAGAATGAAATGTTTTCGTGTCCTAAAGATTACGATAAGTATTTGAAATCTGCTTATGGCGATTATATGACGCTGCCGCCAGAGGACAAGAGGATTAACAGGCACAGGATCATAGAAATAAAGTTTCCCGAAGGGATGGATTAGAAGAGTTACAACCGAAAAAAAACGGAAAGGGTAAAGTGGAATGAGTGATAGTAAAATCCAAGGAACCAGGTTTTATTGGTTGGATATCGCAAGGGTGATAGCAATTGTTGCTGTTGTGGTTAACCATGCTTTGAGCCGGAGCTTTTCAATTTATCTGGACACGCAGATTGAGTTTGAGCAGATGACATTGATCGAAACATACATCAAAGCTTTGTTGTATGTTTTCAGCAGACTTGGCGTTCCGTTGTTCTTGATGGTGACAGGAACGTTATTGCTCAAAAGGGATTACGAGATTAAAGAAAACAGGGAACGGTTTCTTAAACACAACTGGTTTGGATTGTTCCGAACAACAGAAATCTGGTTAATCATTATGTTCCTGTATTTACAATTGTTTCCAAGCTCATCATTAAGAACAGGAGGCATAGTTGCTGCAATTGTAAGATTTTTTGAAACACTGTTTTTTGTTAATCAAGAAACAATGGCAAGTATGTGGTATATGGCAATGATTCTTGTCGTGTATCTAATGATTCCAATTCTATCAGTAGGATTAAAAAAACTGGGTGATAAATACATTGCAATTCTATGTTCGATAGCAGTTGTTATAGGCATGATAATGCCTAATATAAAGACCTCTGCTGAAATTTTAGGGGGGTACAGAGTCAATAGAATTAGCGCTGAATGTTAGTGATCTGTTTTCGATATATGTGCCATATATTTTGATGGGATATTGGATTAGTAAAGAAGTAATGAAAAAGATAAAATCTGCTTTCTTGTATTTCGGATTTTCGGCTGGATTGTTATTAACAACAGCCTTTCAATGCTGGATTTATTCAACTCCAAGTGACTACAGCATAAGGTATGCAGATGTTGGAATATTAGTAACCAGCACTTTTCTTTTCGAGATTATCAGAAGGAAAAAGGAGAGCTCTGAATCAAAGAAACAGAAAGCGATTACTTACATATCGAAGATATCATTTGCAATATACTTTGTACACATTTGCGTTATGACCGGAATAAATGCTATTACAGATAACTATATTCATGTTACAGGATACTTTGAGTTTGCAATTCTATCAGCGTTATCGTTTGTTATATCAATAATGGTAATATGGATCTTTTCAAAAAACAGAATAATGAAGCAGTATCTCTTTCTAATAAAAGATTAGTTAGGAGAATGGCGAATATAATCAAGAAAACGATATATAGTTTTTCTATAAGAAGGGAGTTAATTTTTTAATGAAAAAAGTAATAACTGTAGGAGTGTTTGACTATTTTCATCTAGGGCATCTTAGACTGTTTGAGAATGCAAAAAAACTTGGAGATTATTTAATCGTAGCCGTACAAGATGGAGATTGTATCTTAAAGACGAAACCTGATGCAAATGTCTTATACTCAACAGAACAGAGAATTGATCTTGTCAAAGCACTTCGAGTTGTGGATGAAGTTATAATATATCAAGACGTTGATAAGACGTTACCGGAAGTGGACTTTGATGTATTTGCTATTGGCGGAGATCAAACACATGCTGGTTTTCAAAGAGCAGTAGATTGGTGTAAAGAAAATGGGAAAGAAGTAGTAAGGCTACCAAGAACACCGGGAATATGTTCTTCACAAATAAAAACGCAATTAGAAACATTAAAATAAGCGAAAAAACGCAGGCAAGCAAAATCGGAAGCAACTCCGATTTTGTTGTTATACATGTGTTAATTGACATGTGTTAAAAGACATGATATTATGTGAACGAGGTAAAGAATATGCGCAAACAGGAACCATCGAAAGAATACATCGAATATATTTGCGGTCTTTATGGTGATACCTATGATGACCGTATTGAGGATAGTAGGCCTCCAGCAGCAGGTGATGAGTATCGCGATCCGGGAGAAGATTGGAAGCCCGGGCAGGTAGCGGATCATAAAAGCCTTGCTGCATTTCAAAAGGAACTGAAAGATGTGGGGATTGAGCTTTCAAGTTCAAAGATCCGAAAGATTCTCATTACCGGAGGATGCTGGACTACGGAGCGGAGCAGGGAGATTGCTGAATTGTTTGAGCTGTATACCGCTTCAAAAGATGACGGCGGTTATGGTTTTTCAGAAGATCAGGCGTCAAAGAAGATTGCAGAGGTATTGGAAGTTAGCCTTGTAACTGTTAATGTGAATCTGCCGTATCAGAATGTGGTTTATAAATTGGAGAACCGAAGCAAGAACGCTATCCGGTGCGCCAGGTATAAGGAACGAATAAGGAATAAACCTGAACAGAAGTAGAGCGGGAGCCATTACTGGTTATCCCGCTCTATTTGTTCATCGATCGCCCGGTTGATAAAAGCAGATGTGCTTTCGCCTTGTTCCTGGGCGTGTTTTTTAACCATTTCATGTCGGTCCGGATCCATGCGAACCTTTACTTCATGAAATTTGGCATTATATTTCTCGTTTGCTCTTTTCCGCGCTTCAGTATACCCGTTATATGCGCCGGGTTTCTTTTCTGCCATTTTTAACGTCCCCTTTTCCGTAATTTCCAAAAGTAGTATAGCATAAAACGAAACATGGGACAATGTAAATTTTGCATTTACATACATGGGACAATGTATTATAATCAAAATCCAAGAACAAAATAATACTAAGCGAGAAAGGGGTGAACATATTATGATTAACGAGAAGAAATCAAGAAACCTTAAAGTGTACGGTCAAAGCGGTTATCGCTATCAAGAGACACCGACAATCATGCTCAAAGGGAAGTGGCTTAGTGAGTTGGGATTCAATATCGGCGATTACATTTCTATTTCCTGTGAGAATGGTAAATTGGTTATTACGCCGGATATTGAGAGAGCCAGGGCGGAAGCTGCGGAAGAGACATTTATAGCGAATGAAATGCAGGCTCTGCGTAAGCGTTACAGGCTTGAGAAGGCAAAGGCCGATGTGCAGATGGTTGCGGAGCCGGAAGCGGGGTGGTGATTATAAAAGTAGAGCGGTGAAACCGAATTGATATCGGCGGCACCGCTCTTTTTTATCTAAAGAACAGTTTCTTTGCTATTTCATGAGCTTCAGAGATCTTCTTATATCCGGGTTTGCGAGCAATAATTGCGCTCGCTTTTCATCATACTCGTTAACATACTTGTTAACTGTGTCCTTGCTCATATGCAATAAGTTGGCAATAGCTCGATTACTCATTCCATCGATATGTGCAAGGATGATACGTTGCTTGATGACCAAATCAATCACTCCTTTCAACCTCCCTTATCTTTTAATAGATAAAGGATATCATAGTGGTCTTGGAGTGACCTAATTTTCAATGAGCCAAGTGACCTAAATTTAATTTAGCACATAAATTTATAGGTTTCACTTGATTTATCGAGTCCTCCGGATTCATATATTGGCTTAATCCACGCAAAGAAAGAGTTAACAAGAGGTTTTACGGATGCATAGACATTACAAAACTGGATCCGCTGATGCCGTGGGCTACCGAACTACCAGATGAATGTCGGAAACCGCGCCGCTAGTCAGCGGCG
>OMQI01000088.1 GCA_900313185.1 uncultured Rhodospirillaceae bacterium | reverse complement strand
TTAATATTCTCCAAAACGTACTCCATTGCCACTTTTTCAAGATGTATATTACATCCAACCGGCAGGTTCGTAAATCCGTGTTTGGCCTCTTCTTCAATTGAATCCTTGCTTTTATCAACCATGCATCTCAATTTGCCTTCAAAACTATACTTTTTGTTTTGCTGACCAATGAAATCTAATACGGTTAATACATCTTTGCCTTCATATAAGCGCAAACCTCTTCCCAACTGCTGCATATAGATTGTCATACTTTCCGTAGGGCGTAAGAACAAAACTGTGTTTATTTCAGGAATATCAACACCTTCATTATACAAATCGACCGTAAATATGAAGTTTATTTCTTTTTTAATTAGCCTATTTTTAGCACTTAAGCGTTCTTCTTCAGATGAACCGCCATGTAACGCAATTGATGGTATTCCAGCATCATTAAAGCGTCGAGCCATATATTTCGCATGCTCTATACCAACACAAAATCCCAAGCCAATTACTTGCTTCATATCTGTTACATATTTGCGAACAGAAGCAATAATGTTACGAGTACGTGCATCATCGGTAACATAAACATTTTCCAACTCTGTCTTATCATAATAACCACGCACGAATTTTACTGAACTTATGTCTACGGTATCCGTAATACCAAAATACTGGAATGGTACTAATAACTGACGGTTAATTGCTTCAGGCAACCTAATTTCCGCAGCTATATAACCATCAAAATATGTTGCACAAATATCCAAGCCATCCAGGCGTTCCGGTGTTGCGGTTAATCCTAACAAAATCTTTGGCTTAAAATAGGTCAAAAGTTTTTGATAACTTGGTGCTGCAGCATGATGAAATTCATCAACAACAATATAGTCGTAATAATCTGCCGGAACCTTGTTTTCAAAATCCTTAGCATTGAATGACTGAATTGACATGAATAAATGGTCAATCTGGCTTACTTTCTTATTGCCGTATAAAACATCACCAAAGTTGTTGTCTTTCAGTATTCCCCGATATGTTTTAATGCTCTGGTTCAAAATCTCTTGTCTATGTGCTATAAACAGCAATCTATTATGACTATCAGGATGTTGATTACAAAAACGCTTATAATCAAAAGCTGAAATCACAGTTTTACCTGTTCCTGTAGCGGCAACAACTAAGTTTTTATACCGGTTATGAATTTCTCTTTCTGCCTTAAGTTTTTCCAGAATTTCTTTTTGAAATGGATAAGGCTCAATCTTGAATACAAAATCTTCATTGTTGTCGTTTGAATATTCAATTTGAATGGCTTTTACAAACTTTTCCATATCATCCAGGCAAAAATCTTCAAACTCATTGCTATTCCAATAAGAATCAAAGGTTGCACTCATATTACGGAGTACATGCGCCATATCCTGATTGGTTGCCTTGACATTCCACTCCAATCCTTCTCCAATAGCCGCAGATGATAGATTGGAAGATCCTATGTATGCCGTAGAAAAACCAGAATTGCGATAAAACATGTATGCTTTAGCATGCAATCGTGTTCTTTTTGTATTGTAGGATATTTTAATCTCTGTGTTCGGTAATTGAGCCAATTCTTCAAGCGCTTTTGGATCTGTCGCTCCCATATATGAAGTTGTGATTATTCTGAGGTTATGCTCCTTCGTAAAATCCTTCAAATCATCAAAAATTAAACGTAATCCGCTCCATTTGATGAAAGATACAAGCATATCAATTCTATCGGCTGTTGCTATTTCTTTTCTCAACTCGCTCACCATTGATGGTTCAAGTTTAGAGCCAGTAAACAAGGTACTGACTGCCAGTGAAGTTGTCGGACGCTTATCTTTAAGCTGTTGCTTGGTTTTATGTAAAATAGCGAGTAATTGCTGCCCTTCTGCACCAATTTGCCAGTCTAAAATATCTTCAGAATAAGAAAGTTGCGATAGTTTTGCTATAATTTCATTACAGGCTTTAATTTGCGCATCTTTACTATCGTCTTTATATTCTTCCCGAATACGCATAAGCCCTTTTTCAATAACCTGTGCTAGATATTCTGCCAGAATATGCTGAGCTTCCGCCGAATCAATAGCGGTCTTATCAATTATATTTTCATTCAAATCAACTTCTTTTAATTCATTATCAATGACTTGATTGATAACTTGCTCGTATATTCCTGTTAAAATCTGCATTTTGACCTCAGCATAAATGGATTAGGTTGTTTGTATGATACCTACCTTTTATCAATAAAATCAAGCCCTATTTTGCCATTTTTAACCGCATAAACCTTAACATTGCCACTTTCTGACAAGTGTTATTATTTCTTCCGCTCTACGTATTTTTCGCAGCCGCCGGAAGAAAGCATATAGTCGTTGATGTTGCGGTCGTCTAAATACACCCTGCCGAGGATGCGTCTATAACGGTCACGGCGAGACCATTCCAGTTTCAAATCCTTACGTTTTCCGAGCAAATCTTTCAGGCGCTGCTTAGAATATTCCCCTTTTTGCATCACCTGCCC
>OMQI01000108.1 GCA_900313185.1 uncultured Rhodospirillaceae bacterium | reverse complement strand
GCGTTTTGATGATGAAAATCTTTCAATGTTGCCTACCGATTTTGCGGCTTTGCATAAACTGGCCGATGATGGAGTTGATATGTTTGTTTGCGATTCCACCAATGTTATGCTGAATCAAAAATTGCCGACCGAAGCTGAGGTTCGTGAACGTCTGTTGGAATTAATTCCGCAAATTGAGGGTGGATTGATAGTTTCTTGCTTTGCTACCAATCTGATGCGCTTGGAAAGTTTGATTTTGGCAGCACAAAAAGCTAATCGTGTGCCGGTGGTGTTCGGACGTTCTTTGGCGGCGGTGGTGCGTATTGCCAAGGAATGCGGATATTTGCAAGATTTACCGTTGGTACACAGCATAGAAGAAGCCAAGGATGTGCCGTCCAATCAGGCAATGTATATTTGCACCGGTTCACAAGCAAACTACCGCAGTGCTTTAAGTTTGATTGCCAACGGAGAAAGTAAATATGTAAAGCTTGATGCCAGCGATACGGTTATTTTTTCTTCAAAAATGATTCCGGGGAATGAACCGAAAATTGAGCGTATGCAGGAAAAAATGATAGCCCAAGGCGCAACTGTTATTACCGATGAAGATGAAATCGTGCATGCATCCGGTCACGCCGATAAGAATGATTTGCGCAAGATGTATGAACTATTAAAGCCGACAATAGTTTTGCCGGTACACGGCGATAAAAAATTTATTCGTGAGCATAAACGTTTTGCTTTGAGTTGTGGTGTAAAAGATGTCTTTTCGGCTCAAAACGGTGATATGTGCCTTTTGAGCAATAAGCATATAGAGTGCATTGAACAAGTATTTGCAGATATTTTGGCGTGGGATAGAAATCACGCAGTATCGCTTGGAGATGACGTAATAAAAAACAGGCGCCGCATAGCATATAATTGCTCAATGTTTATCAGTGCGGTGATAAAGGATAAACAGCTTTTGGATTTGCAACTTACCTCGATAGACATACTTCCTGAGGCGGATTGGAAGATTCTTGCGGAAGATATTTTAGGTAAGGTACGTCCTTTGATAGAACAAAAAATTGCCGAAAGCGATAACAAAAATCAGATTGAGGATTTTATCCGTGGACAAATCAGACGCCGAGTATATGCCGAGACGGATGTGAAACCTGTTACCTTTTTGCATATTTTTTACGAAAGTTAAAAAAACAAGTCTTTCTTTTTTGTTGACTTTGTTTTTATTTTTGTCTATATTTTCCACGTAATAAGAAGGATTAAGATTACTATTAACTAAATATTTTTATCAGATGAAAAAGTTTTTTGCTTTTTGCAAGAGGCATCTCAGCGAGATGGTTTTTGCCGTGTGGACATTGGTACTTTGTTTGAATGCAAAGGGGTTCGGTTTGGGTTTAGCCGGAGGTTTTCTGGTGAATGTATGCTTAGCTTGGCTGTTGTCCTGCGCTGTTCGTACTCGTAAGCAGTTGAATGTGCTGAAATGGTGCGCTTTTGTATCGACAGCTGTCATAGCGGTGGTGTTCTGGCTCGTTGCTTCGCAGTATTGGTATAATGCTATTGTCGGGGCGCTTATTTGCTGGCTAATCAGTATTGTTGCTGCCGACAAGGCTTCGAAGCTCAATATCGAGCTTGAGGACCTGCGTAACTCCGATCCTGACGCATATATTCGTCGAATGGTGAAGTTAGGACGTCCCTTGGATCAGGAGTATGAAGAGAGAATGCTGCAATTCTCTGATGCGGAAAATCTTGTAGGAAAATATATTCAACAGTCCCGCTTTTGGAAACCGGTTGAAAATAAATTCCTGAAAGACAGACGCTTCAAAGATTTGTGGGGTGAGTATTTCAAGTGTTATGATCTTTGGGATGAGCAGGAGATGGAACTCTTTAATCGTCCCGATGCTAAGGAAATCATAGCTCTCTACTGCAGTTGTTCTCAGATGTGCGAACGTGCCGAGCTCAAGCTCTTTACTATGCCCGATGCCAAAGAATGGGTGAAAATGTATATCGAGCGAGGAGCTTTCTACAGCGAAAAAGCCGAGAACAAACTCTTTCAAATGGCTGATGCCAAAGAGCTTATCGAGTTCTACAAATCTAAGTATGCGCTGTTCTACAGCACTGAAGATTTGTTGCATCCGGTAGCTTTATTATAAACAAAAAACCGCAGAGCTTATGCACTCTGCGGTTTTTTGTTAAGAGATAAAGTAACAATCGCTTAACTGTTCCTCAACGACATGTAACTTGCTTTCCAATTTTGATTGCGAATCTTTGGTGAGATTATCTTGGCTCAATTCTTCGTTCAGACGTTTTATTTCTTTTTCATAAGCACTGATATGGTAGTTCAGCTTTTGAGCCACGTCCAAATCTTTTGTGCTGTCCACAAATTCTACCGTATATAAGCACCCTTTATGGTAACGAATGAAATCGGGCAAAGAATTGTTAATGCGTTCCATTGAAAGCTTTTCAATATACACATTAGCGTATGCGTCGTCACAAATCATCGAATCAATCACGCAACGTTGCAGCGGGTCGATGTATACGGCGATATGGTTGAAAGGTGCGGAGTCTTTGAAGACAATATCATCATCTATTAACTCTCCAAAATCGGCACTTTCTTTCTCATCGTTGAAATCTTCGGCGTTGTCGTCGTAATCATCATCACCGTCGTCATCATCATCGTCGTCGTAACCGTTGTCATCATCATCTTCAAAGAAGTAGCGATGACGAGCAAAGAAGTCTTTATCTTCCTGTAAACGAGTTTCGGCACAGAAAAAAACGGAACCTTTCGGCATTGCACCGTGCGCAACATTTACCTCGTCATAAAAGAACGGGGAGTAATAAGCAAATGCAAGGCAGGCTCGTTCATCCGGCGTAAGCTTGACATCAGGCGATAAGGCGTGTTTGTAAACCTTTATGACCTCTTCGATTCCGGCACGAGGAACATAGAGATTAAGCAACTCTCGGAAATTGAGCTTGTCGGCGTTTTCTTCCGGCCACAACATACAATCCAATGCCAATACAAAATTTCTTTTTAACTTTTGCATCTTGGCACCGGCCGAATGAAACAGCATTACATACTTATTATCCAAATCGGAGCACAGCTTGTTTAAATCGATTTCGGGCATCAGCAACGCATAGCCGTAGGCAGTAGCCAAAGCGTCTTTGTCGAGTGTTTGCGTAATGTTAAAACCGGAAATTTCTGAAACTTTTTCAACCAAATCATATTGCCAAGGTATCGGCTTAAAGCGCAGCTTTTGCAATGTCTCGGCAATTTCATCTTCGTGAAAATTCAAATAATTGATGATTTCATCGATAGTTTCAAAATCCTGTTCGTCATTGGCAAACTTCACGGCATCACGAATGTCAAACTCAAATTCCTTTTTAATCAATCCCAAATGATTGAGATAGAACAGACCGAACAAAATTTGCCACGACAAATCCTGCTCGTCCAGATACTCACGGAGCTTTTGTTTTCTCTTATCCATATATAATTGTATTAAAAATTAGACATTAAAATATAAATTTAGTCTATTTAAGCATAAAAAAAGTAGTTTGTAAATGATTATTGTTTGGTTTTTTGCTTGATAAAGGATATTAATTCTTCCGGATTATCCCACACCACGGCAACTTCCAACACATTAATATCTTGCGAATATAAAGGCGGAATTTTTACAAAATCTTTGCTGGTTGTGTAGATTTGGGCATTTAATTTTTTTGCCTCATTTATGATATTTTCCAATTCCTCTCGAGTATAGAAATGATGGTCCGGAAAATCTATGGTTTTTACCACATTAAAGCCTTGTTGCTTGAGGGTATGATAAAATTTTTGCGGATGGCCGATTCCGGCAAATGCTACAACATCTTGATTGTTAATGGTTGTCTGCACGGCCTCGGTATGCCCGAAGAATGCCGGTAATCCGCAACGTTTAGCTAAATCGTGCTTATCTTTTCCCAAAATAATTATGGCGTCGGCACGTTTGATTCCGTTTTCAAGTGTTTCACGCAAAGGTCCGGACGGTATGATTTTACCGTTGCCGATACCGTAATTGCCGTCAAACACCAAAAAAGATAAATCTTTATGCAAACTCGGATTTTGAAAACCATCGTCCATAATGATTATATCAGCACCTTGTTCAACCGCTTTTTGGGCTGCCGCATAACGATTGGCGTTGACCACTACCGGAGCTTGTTTAGAAAGTAACAAAGGTTCGTCTCCGACATCTTTGGCGGTGTGCTTTTTGTTATTGACAATGACATCTTGCAATTTTCCGCCGTAACCACGTGAAACAAAAAACGGGTGATACATTTCGGTTGCCAATAGTTTGGCAATAGAAATGGAAACCGGAGTTTTACCGGTTCCTCCGGCGGTAATATTCCCGATACAAACGACCGGAATTGATACTTTGTGCGGTGATTTCAATTTTAAACGCAATTGTGTCATGAAGCCGTACAAAAATCCCAGAGGACTGAGTATTTTTGAAGTAAAAGAATTAGATTGCCAATACTTAGGAGTCTTCATTTACCAAATATCCCTGAATTTTTTCCACAATACCGTCCAAAACTTTGGCTTCGCTGGTTGCCCAATTATATGCCAAGCTGCGTTTGGCTTCCAATAAATCTTTGTTGGAAAGCAACTGGTCAACCATATCAGTCAATTCCAACACATCATTTACCTGAATAATACCGTCGGCATGTTTGGCTCTATTCATTGCATCGGTGAAATTGTGCATATGCGGGCCGACAATCACCGCATCACGGCAACGTGAAGGTTCCATAAAGTTCTGGCCGCCGTGCGGAATAAGCGAACCGCCGATAAACACAATCGGAGCAATCTCATACCAGATTCCCAATTCGCCGATAGTATCTGCAACATAAACATCGGTATCCGGAGCAATTTTTTCGCCGGCAGAACGGAGCGAAACTTTCAGCCCGAAATCTGCTTCAAGTTTTTCTTTGATTTCCGGTCCACGGTGTGGGTGCCGAGGAGCAATCAGAGTAAGTAAACCTTTATGCTTGCTTTGTAAGTCTTTCAGAAAACGACCGATTTTAAATTCCTCGTCGTTATGGGTTGAACTCGCCAACCATACAGGGCGCTTGCCGATTTGTTCTAAAATCTCGGCTTTCTTATCCTGATCAACCGGAATAGGCAGTCCGGCGTATTTCAAATTTCCCAAACACATAGCGTCTTTGGCGCCCAATACCCGTAAACGATAGGCATCTTCTTCCGATTGTCCCAAACAGGCCGTGAAGCAATTCAAAATTTCTTTAACGATATAATCAAATTGTTGCCAACGTTTGAAAGATTTATTGGAAATACGCCCGTTTATCAAAATGAGCGGAATATTTTTGCGTTTGATAGCCGAGAGCATTGCCGGCCAAAATTCGGATTCAAACCATAAGGCTATATTCGGTTGCCAATAGCGCACAAAACGGGTGGCAAAAACCGGATTGTCAATCGGCAAATATTGATGGAATGCACGCTCAGGTAAGCGTTTGGCCATAACTTCCGCCGAGGTGGTGGTGCCGGTGGTTACCATAACGTGTGCTTGCGGATAAAGTTCCAACAAGCGGTTAATCAACGGCAACATAGATATGGATTCGCCAACCGAAGCTCCGTGCAGCCAAATCAAAGTTCCTTCAGGGCGTTCTTTGTTCGGGCGCCCGATACGTTCATTAAACCTTTTAATATCTTCTTTGCCGATTTTTTTGCGTTTTTCGATATAACGTCTGATGGCAATCGGATACATAATACGGACTATGGTGTTGTAAATACCTATAAACATTTGTATTTCCTCATTTTATTTCTGGTATATTCTTTTTATATTTTTTTGCCACCGTTCCCTGCGGAATGAAAGGTAAGCCCATTTTTTTATCCAGTTCCCAAGTCAATTCATTTAATTGACTTTCAAGTTGCTTACGATATGTTTCCAATTCTTCTCTGGTTGCATCTTTAGGAACAAAAAACGGCTCTGTAATCGCATACATGCCTTTATGAAACGGCAGAGGCACCAACATATTATCCCAACTTTTGGTTACGATATACGAACCGGCAATACTGTAGGTAATACCGATAATAGGTTTCCCGCTTTTTTGAGCATAAAACAACGGACTTAATGACATTTGCATACTCGGTCCCAACGGGCCGTCCGGAATTATGGCAATACTGTTTCCGTTGTTTAGATTGCTCATTAATTCAAACGCCGCTTCCGTAGGATTTTTATTTGATGAACCGCTGATGTGACCGATACCGAATTTTTCCAAAATATTTACGATTATCCGTCCGTCACGATGCGGAGAAACCAAAGCGTTAAGCGGGCGGGATTTATTCCAAAAATAGGGCATTTCCAAAGTTCGTCCGTGCCAACCGACCACAATCATTGAGCCGTGTTCATCAAGCATTTTATAGGTTTCTTTCACTCCTGAAACCTGCCAACGGGTTGTCAAACCGACAAATTTAAGATAACCATACGCTAAAACACCCACAATTTTTTCGGCAACCGGGGTTTTTAAAAGATTTTTCAAACGTTTCAGTTTCATTTTTATTCTGATATTCCTTAACTTTACGCCCATAATACAAGATTTTTTTTGAAATACAATCGGAAAAACAAAAATATTAGGTGTTTTTTTTATTATTTTGTGCTTATCTTTAAGGAGATGGGAGAAATCAATGTCAGAACCGTATATTAATGAAACACAATTTAAAGCAGAATTGGAAAAATGTTTGCAATGCAAGGCAAAACCATGTATGCAGGCGTGTCCGGTTAAATGTTCGCCTTGTGATTTTATAGCGCTTGCAAAAAAAGGAAATTTTGCCGAAGCAACTAATGAAATTTTGTGCCAAAATCCTCTTGGAGAGGTTTGCGGTCTGATTTGTCCGGATAAATTTTGTATGAAAGCGTGTGTCAGAGGAAAAATAGATGCGCCGATTGAAATTCCCGCAGTGCAGGCATTTATTATGCGCAAAGCCGGTGAAATTGCATTTCCAGATACTCCTCAGAATGGTAGAAAAATTGCCGTTGTAGGTTTGGG
>OMQI01000087.1 GCA_900313185.1 uncultured Rhodospirillaceae bacterium | reverse complement strand
TAAAAGCAAATTAAGGAGTTTAAAACTATGTCAAAAAATCACGAATATTTTATGGATAAGCAAACAATGCTTGATATCGGTCTGGCTTTGTGGAAATTAAGGTGCGAAAAGCGGCTTTATTTGGACAGGGTGGAAAGAGAAACCGGAATCCCCAAACGTATTATAGAAGGGTTGGAAATCGGTAAATTTTTGCAATACAGTACCTTACGCAAACTGCTGCAATACTATGATAAAAAAATAAGAATAACATTTGAATAAAGGAAAAGCACCAGCGAATCGCCGGTGCTTATTCCTAAAATACGAAAGTTTCCATCAGTTCAGGCGAATAGTGTGCGGTAAAATATTCCACATCGAGTTCGTTTTTGTTCAGACGAACAGTTTCGTGAACGTCACCCAATGTATCAAACTGCACACATTTTCCGTCCGGCCTTTTCTTGGCAGGATAAGTCATGCGCTTAACCGGCAGAAGTAGTTCGCTCTGAACGAACTTCCTTTTCATAACATCAAGCACCTTAGGGGTTCCGTCGAGCAGAAGCCCTAAGCGACACGACTTGGCACCGTCTTTGTTTGTTTCTACGATGACAGCCCAAACGAGTCGATACTTGCGAGGAATTCCGAAGAATTCACGCAAAAACTTTTTGTTTACCATACTAATTAAAATTAATAGAACTTGAGTATCTTTATCTATATCATCGTTTATTTTCTATGTCAATATTTTTTGTCAAATTTTATTTTTAGACATTGTTGACAAAATAAAATACTATGCTATACTTATTATAATTATAAGGAGAGTAAAAATATGGCAGAAAAGAAAAATATCGCTGTTTTAGTTGATGATATGCGGGATTATGCGCTAATCACCCTGATGAAGACCATTCGCCGTTTAGAACTTTTGGATGAAAAGCGCAACAACGAATCCGATATTGCGAAAATCAGACGCTATATCGGGCTGTTTGTACAAAAGGCTTTTAACGGAAAAACTGATGAGGATAAATCCAATGCCGTTTTCGATAAATTTCCGGAAATTTTGGAAATCAGCGAACAAAAAGATGAAAAAACTGCCAATGAAATGACTAAGGAGCTGATGAAAAAATGGCGCAAAGCTCTTTTGAGTTCTATACCCGAACATAAGAAACTCTCCGAAAACGATTGCGAAACCGTTATCTTAAATGCCGAAAAAGTTTATGATGAAGTTTTCAAACCGTTTATAGAAAACCACAATAAATCCCGTCGCAATAAAGACAATCAAATTGACCGCAAAGAGTTTGTAAAAGCCGTTATGAGCGGAGATATGAATGAAGACGTCGAACGTATTGTATTGTCGGCCAAAGAAAATGTCGTAAAAAAATTGAAAGAACGTAAAAATGACGCAAATAAAAAGCCAATTTTCAAAGAGGAAATAAACAGTATCGTTCAGGGATTGGATGTAAGTTATTCTATTTCTCGTAACAGCGATGCCGTGAAACAGGCCAATCGTAAAGTGCGCAGTTATTTCAGTAAAGCCGATGCGGCAACCTATCGCAAAGATTATCCTAAAGATTTTACGGCACCAATGGTAAAAGATGGTTCCAAAGAAGACTTTTTGAAATTACTCGGCAGTCTGGCAATTGCCGGATACAATCAGGTTAATTTAGGTATTCAACCTTCGGAAGATAGTTTTAATAAATTCAAAGAAATTATGAAGAAAAATTATCCGCAGAATACCGAAGAAGTTATCAACAAAGCTTTGGGAACTACAAAGAGCGCCGATAAAGAAATGCAATTTAAATCATTTGCCGAAAAAGGGGCGTCGGTTTATACGCAAATGCTCGGCGGATTTATGCAGTTGCGTATGGATATTTTAAAAGAAACTCCGAATGCTAATATTATAAACTCACTCAAAAAATATATTGACAGAATGCAAAGCGGAGTGCAGGACATCCATACCTTATCAATGCTTATGCCGGAAAAAGACAATGGCAATGATAGTGTAAAAAAGCAACTCAGCCAGGATCAACACGTTAATGTTGACCATAAAATTCCGGTAGCATCTGCTATTCCGTTACTCATTAAATTAAATCCTGAATTGGGTGGAAATTTGGACCCGAACAAATTGCAACTCTCTCAACTTTTGGATTTGGCCGAAGATGCCGCTAAACTTGTTGACAATCTCGGCAATCATCGTCAAGTAATAAGCAAATCTCTTAATAATATGCTTGAACCAAACGGACAGTTTGTTTTAGGTAAGGAAAAAGATAATTCCATTTTGGCCGTTCGCTATTCTTTGCCTAAAATTCAGGAAGCTCTCGGAAAAATGTTTGGCTCAGATGGTAAAAAACTTGAACGTTATCAAGAAGCTTTTGCTAAATTTACCAAATCTGATGAGCGTGGTGTAATTACCACTGAAATGAAGCTACCGGAAGCACCGGAGATTGCTAAAGCACGCAAGGAAAATACTTCCGATAAAAATATTTTAGACATTAGAGTTCTGACCGAAAACGCTTTAACAATAGGAAAGTAACAAAAAAATCTCTTGCTTTTGTATTGCAAGAGATTTTTTTATCATTCAGACCACAATTCGGAAACGTCAGTAAACGGTATTACAAAAACCGGCAATTGGCACCATACCTGGCCGACTTTTTTTCTGAAACCGATACTGCTACATTGCAATTTGCCTTCAGAAACAGTGAAAGATTCCATATCAACACTTATTTCGTCACCGCTCTTAATATTCGTCAGCGTTAACTTTGCGGTATTCACACTCTTTTCAGGCAGATTGCCAAACAGCCCGTTTGGCTCGTTCATACACAGGCACACCGGCAATGATGGCATATTTCGGTACATATTATCCGTTGAAATACATACCACATTCAGCCTCAGCCAAACATTATCCGAAAAGCCGACATACACTTTATCGACTCTACCCTTTATAGACACCTTTCCGCCCGACAGAAAATCATCTTTATTCAACTCCGAAAGAATTTCATATACAGGCTTATATGCCTTTCGTGTCAAGTTTTCGGGAAACATCACACCACTCTCATTTTTCTTGAGGCGAATATTGTCCCCTACATAAACCGGTTCGTTATCAACAACCGGAACCGCCGTATACAACAATTCCTGCGGTTGCGATAACTCAACTGACTTGCCGTCTTTAAGAACAGCTTTTTGGGGCAAAAAAGTAAAGCTGGCATTGTCGTCTAACACTAAATTAACAGTTCCTTCAATAGAAACACAATCACTCAAATAATTCATACTCATATATTTTTAATTTAAATTAATTATATCATTTTCGCCTGAATATAACATATAACCAATTAATGTCAAACTAAAAACCGCAGACATCATGTCTGCGGTTTTTATTGTCGTTTAATAGCAAAGATTATTTATTTTCCAAATCTTCACCGGTTTCTTGGTTTACACGTTTAGCCGACAGCTTAAT
>OMQI01000083.1 GCA_900313185.1 uncultured Rhodospirillaceae bacterium | reverse complement strand
TATAGAATATCAGGGACGCGAAGATTTAGGACAAGCTTGGCTTGACTTAAAATGATACCACCGGCGTAAGCCGGTGGAGTTTCATTACATAATTAACCAAACGTTATATTTTGAAGAATATAATAACCCCATAAAAGGAGAAGAAAAAATGAAAAAGTTTTTATTGTTGACAGCGGTAGCTGTAATGAGTTTTACTTCGGTTCAGGCCGGAGAATATATGCCTTATGTGGGTTTTGATTATGTTAATATGACACCTAATGTAAATGCCAGATATCCGGATAATTACGATATCGGAAGTTTTACGGCAGGTTTGAAATTGGTAGATATGGGTTCATTAGAATTATTCGCCGAGCGTTCTTTGAAAGAAAAAGAAACAGTGGGAGGAGTTGCTTCTCGTGGGCGTTTATATGGTTTCGGTGCCGATGTTTTGCTTAATGCTGTTAACTTATCGCAGGGAACAATTTTGGGTTCTGTCGGGTACGGACGCATTTCTTCAAAGCTTAAGTATAACGGTTTAACCCAAAAAGATGATGGTAATGCTCTTCGTCTGGGATTGGGCGGCGAATTGAATCCTTCACCGGATTGGGGATTTAGAGCAATGTATCGTTATTCAATTTCCGATAACAATAACTATAAAAATTCCAAAGAATTTACAATCGGAGCTCGTTATTATTTCTATCAATAATAAATATTTTGAAAAAGTAAAAAGCCGGCAATTGAGTCGGCTTTTTTGTTAAAACACGAGATTACTGAAAAGTCCGCCGATTATACCGCAGATGCAAATGATACCAATTATTGAAAAGTTTTCTTTTAATCGGCGATTAACACGGAATAAAACCAAAATTCCCACTCCGCTGCTGACCAAAGAACCGCTTATTAAAGTTCCGATGTTAATATAACCGTCCAAAAATAATTGGGTTAAAATTACTGAGGCTGAGCAATTTGGAATTAGCCCGATGACAGCACTGAATATTTCTCCCAAAAGAGGAATTTGCAAATATGTCGCCAGTTGTTTGATGTCTAAATATGCCACGGCAAAGTTGAGCATTAATGTAATGATAAAAATGAACAGTGTTATGCGTAGTGAGTGGTGCAAAGCCGATTTGAAAATACCGTCTTCACAATGACAATTTTCGTCTTGGCACAGCTGCTCTATGTTGATATTTTCCGTCTTACGATATTTGTGCCATATAAAATTTATTAAATATCCGAAAATAATTCCGCAAACTGCTTTGTATGCCAAAATGGCAATAATCAGCCATAAAGATACGGCATTGGAAATTAAAATCGGCAACATTTCATCGGAAGTGGATAAAAATACGGCAATAAGCGTTCCTAGGCCGATGACTCTGGCGGCATAAAAATTTGCAGCTACAACCGAGAATCCGCATTGTGGCAGAGTTCCGCATAATGATCCGATTAACGGGCCGCTTTTTCTGGCTTTGCTGATTATATTTGCTGTTTTATCCGAGGTCTTATGTTCCAGATATTCTAAAAATAAATACGTTATAAGCAAGAATGGGAAAAGTTTTAAATTATCAATGACGGTATCAAGCAAAATGTCCATTTTTTCCTCGAATTAAAAACGAAAAAGGAGTTTGCATTATACAAACTCCTTTTACATTGTCAATGAAGATTTACTTCATCTTTGCGATGATATCTTCATAGTCGATGTCATCGATACCATAGGTCACCAAAGTGAGCTTCTGGCCGAAAATCTTCTCCGCCATATCACGGACATCAACGGCGTCAAGCTGCCAGATCTTGTTGATACAACGCTCGTTGTCGTAAGCGACACCTCGCTTCAAATGCAACCAAGCGGCCTCGACGGTGTTGAACAACTTCTCATTTGAGATGGCCAGACGTTGTGTCATAGCCTGCTGGCGAGAAGTTTCCATACGGCGATCGCTGGCACACTCGTGGGTGATGCGCTTGACGTTGCTACACACAACACCAATGGCAGCCTTGAAGTCCTTCTTGGCCTCTTCTACGAGCTTGTTGTCATCGGGCTTGGAAATGCGCATATCAACTAAGATACGCAAAGTTCTGAAGCCATAGTAGCCGGCAATCTTCAGATTGCAACCGACGTGCAACGGGGTAAGCTGGCGTTCCAGACGAGATGAGAGCAAGCTCATCAACACATTGGTCTCGGCAAAATCGGAGAGCTTGGAAATGTCCCAACCGAATGCCGCAAGTAACATGGAATCGCTATCACTGTGGATCTTCTCAAATCCGCCCGTGTACAAGAGCTTCTTAACCTGCGTGCGCTTGCCGCTTGGCAATCTGCCGAAGAGGGGCTTGCAAAGCTCGATGAACTTGTCAATGCTGTCCTCCGGACCCGAATAGCTGACAATCAGATTGTGTCCCACATAGTTGGAGGTGATGTAGTCTTGGACATCATCAACATTCAGCTCTGAAACACGGCGAATATACTCCGCAGTGTCCCATACCACATCGTCTTGTGCGAATGCGGTATGTTTGTAGGCCATCTTGGTCTGACGCTCAGGCACATTGGCCAAATCGATGGTGTGTTGCAAGATGTCTTGCGCAGCGTCGGATACTTCCAACTCCGTCAAGTGCGGGTTACAACAGGCGTCCCACAACTCAAGCAAAGTCTTCTTCAGAGAGCCGATACTGCCACCGGTAGTGAAAGCAGTAATGTCGCCTCCGTAGCTTGGAACAATGTTCCGCTTAGCACGTTGAGCCTGCTTGATAACCACGTTCTCATACAACGAAGCAAGTCCTAACTTGGGCTCGTTGATGTGACCGGTCTTGATGACTACCGAAACCTCGAAACTGCGGTTTTCTGAATTGCTTACTAACAGCGTAGTGCCGTTTTCTAAAATAATCTGCTTCATAAGCGTTAATTATTTAGGGTTATACAATAATGTGAACTGTGACTAGTAACATATGTCTTATTCGGCAATTTGTCAAGTAATGTTTTAAATTTTGTTTAATTGGGGGAATTTTTGTCGGATTAAAATTGCGTTTAACCGATTAAATATGCTTGATTTTTATTGATTGTATGTTATAAGGTGCGCCATAAACATTTTTGTTTACTTTAGCTAGAGTATGGAAAATTCGGCATAATGCCGAGTCTTTTTTGCTTTTTTGATATTAACTTATAAGGATATTTATAAATGTCAGATGTTAAAATGAAAATGATGGATGCCAATGAAGCCTGTGCTTCGGTT
>OMQI01000080.1 GCA_900313185.1 uncultured Rhodospirillaceae bacterium | reverse complement strand
GGTGCGGCCAAGAAGACTTGAACTTCCATGAGCTTAGCTCATAACGACCTCAACGTTACGCGTCTACCAATTTCGCCATGGCCGCATCCTTAAAACAACATACAATTATTATAATATTCTCCGTAAATCAAGTTTTTTTTGCATAAAAAACTTTTTTTTCACAAATTTTTCATTTACGCTTGACAAAATAAACAGAAAATCATAGTATTAACGCTACTAATGAGTGATTATGAATATTTTTTTATTAACCAATTCTTTTAAGCAATGAAGAAGATATTATTCTTTGGTGCGCTCGTTGCGATAGCAATGATGCTCACATCGTGTGACAAGAAGGCTGAAGTTAAAAAACTCGGCGAGTATGAATTAACAGAAAAGGCAGACAAGCTCGGTCTCAAACTGAACGGTGCCACTGTGCTGGATCCTGTCTATGACGAGATTTCCCAGAACAGCGACTACGACTGCGTCTTGGCCAAGAAGGACAATGAAACTACCTTTGTCGTGAACGGACACACTGTGTTCACCGGTGAAGTAAAGGACATCCGTCCGGCTGAAACTGCAGGCTACTACATTATTTCGACTCCGAAAGGCCTCAATCTCTGGAAGAGCGGAACCGCATACAGTATCGGTGCTTTCGATGAGATTGTGATGAACGGCGAGATTGTATTTTTCAAGTCGGAAGATGGCTGGGGCGCTACATTTACCAACCACGAACCTATTGCTCCGAGACGATTCGAAAAGGTTTATGTGGCAAAAAACAGCAAGACACACGCCGTGCTGGTCTACACCAAGAAGAATGGTTGGTCTATGCACGACAGTGGAGGTGTTACCGACGGTGTACGATATGATACACCATCAAAAGTTCTGGAAAAGCAACTCAAGAACTTTGACACTTCCAAACCCTATGGTGTTATTGACGTGAATTGGGACCTCTAACCTCTGTACCTATGAGTAAACATTCTGAGACGGAAAGAGACGATTTTCTCGGTAAAAATCCGATGCGTCGGCCTAACAAGAAAGATGACCAGCATCCTGAGCGCAAACGCGAAAAGGATATGGGTGACAGCCTTTAATAAGGCATCTGAAAACAATCATTGAGAAGAGACTCTGAACTTTGCAGTTTAGAGTCTCTTTATTTTTATGTGAACTGTTTTTTAACTTTGTAGTATTACTATATATCAGTCACTATGGAGAGATAAATGCTTGAATACGTATCGTACCAAATTGGCAAACCGCTAAAACTGATTGTTTTTTTGCACGGGTATAATGGCACAATTGCCGACCACCAATATGCTATCGATTGGTTACGCGAAAAAGTAACCGATACCGTGATAGTTGTTCCTCAAGCTCCGCAAGTAAGCGACAAAAACCCACAAAAAAAGCAATGGTTCGGCATGCTTAAATATGACGCCGAAAACAAAAGGGCAAAGCCGGAAACTTCCGTTGAAGAAATTTTTGCGATTTACAACAATGCCGCTACAGACCTCAAACATTGCGCCGATTCGATAAATAATTTTATTGATGAAATGCAAAAAAAATTCAATATTGCAGATAATCAAACTTATCTCATCGGTTTTTCACAAGGTGCGATGTTAGCGATATATACCTCTCTTATTCGCCAAAACTCAATTGCAGGAACTTTTTCGCTTTCCGGATTAATTGCCGGCTCTGATTCATTGGATAAAAATATAAAATCGTGTCCTCCTTTATGGCTTTTCCACGGAGAAGACGATTTAAAAGTGCAATATAAAACTTTACCCTATAATATAAAATGGTTACAGAATCACCGTATCAATCCGCAAGTTAAAACTTACTCCGAATTAGCACATAAGGTATGCGAAGCGGAAATTGATGAAATCGCAAAAGTTGTAAATTTAAAATTTTAAGCTAAAAAATATTGACAATTCGTTTTATAGTTGTATTGTATTTACAATATAGCTAAAGTACAATGTTTAACCATTCAATGAGGTAAATAGTATGAGCGGAAACACAACATCAAAAGGTAACAATGTTCACCAAAACGAATTTCCCTGTTATCAGTGTATGGGATATTTATCTAAAGACTTAAAGAAAGATTCCGCTAAACAAAGAGATACAATGGAAATTTTATATTATTTGCAAAATATTTCCGATCCTCTTATTACTAAAAAAGTATTGCATTTATTGAGAAATCTGTCGCAGCTATAAACACACAAAAAAGGGGAACCGAACTCGTTCCCCTTTTTATATACATTTATTTCTGCTTATTTGCTGGAATTTGCGCTGTTAACGTCTTTAACCGAAACAGACAAATCGTCGGCAATACGAGCCGAACGACCACGTAAAGCTCTCAAGAAATAAAGTTTAGCTCTGCGAACTTTACCCACACGAGAAACTTCAATCTTGGCAACATTCGGAGAATACAACGGGAATACACGTTCTACACCTTCGCCGAAAGAAATTTTTCTAACGGTGAAAGAAGAATTGATACCGTCGTTCTTACGAGCAATGCAAACGCCTTCATAAACCTGAATACGTTCTCTGTCGCCTTCTTTAACCTTGGTATGAACACGCAAAGTATCACCCGGCTTAAAAATCGGCAGATTTTTACCTTCCATAAGCTTTTCAATCTGCTCTTTTTCAATATTTTCGATAATATTCATTTTCTTTACCTTTTTAATTAATTTGTTATTCCCTATACAACAGAATCTATTTAGAATCAAGCATTTTTTCCAATAGGTCCGGCCGTCTTTCTTTAGTTATTTGAAGAGCCTGTTCTCTTTGCCATTTGGCGACATTCTCATGGTGTCCGCTCATTAAAATATCCGGAACTTTACGCCCCTTCCATTCTATCGGACGAGTATATTGCGGATATTCAAGCAACCCTGCCTCAAAACTTTCGTTTTCGGTAGATGCCGAATTTCCAAGCACTCCAGGAAGCAATCGCACAATTGCATCAAGCATAATCATCGCTGCTTGTTCTCCGCCGGTCAAAATATAATCTCCGATACTGATTTCCTCTATGTTATATTCTTCTATAACCCTCTCATCAATACCCTCGAAACGACCACAGATAATAGTCAGCTTATCCTCTTTGCTCAGTTCGTGAACTTTTTTTTGCGTCAGCGGTTTACCTTTCGGGCTCATATAAATGATTTTTCCGCCATCATAATTATGCTCTATTGCTTCTCCCAAAACATCGGGACGCATAATCATACCGGCACCGCCACCGCACGGAGTATCATCCACCGAACCGTGCTTATCGAAGGCATAATCACGAATATTGACTGCTTCAAGTTGCCAAATTCTCTCATTTAAGGCTCTTCCGGTTAAGGAATATCCCAAGAACCCCGGAAAAACTTCCGGAAAGATTGTCAGAATTTTAGCCTTGAACGCCATCTTCGCCCTCATCATCCGCAGCAAAAATCATCGTTGCCGATGAAACTGTCACATAACCCTGAGCTATATTTATCTCCGGCACATATTGCTTGGTAAACGGCAACATTTCCGTTTCTTTTTGCCCATCAATTTTCAGTTCTATGATATCGCCGGCACCAAAGTTATAAAACCGCAACACCTTTCCGATAACATTTTCCGGATTTTTCAAGCATACTTTCAAACCGATTAAATCTTGCAGATAGTATTCTTCTTCCCCCAGTTCCGGCAATTTATCACGGCTAACATAAAATTCGGTACCTATCAAAGCTTCCGCTTCATTTCTGGTATCAACTCCCTTTATCTTGATGCGCACATTCGCATTTGCCAAAGATTTTCCAACAACTTTGATTAAAAAAGTTTTGCTTGCATCTTTATTTTCAAGCTCCCCCAGCTTATTCCAATCCGTCGGATTGGAATTATGCGGTTTAACTTTGACTTCGCCCTTAATACCATGCGCCGCCACAATTTTTCCGATGCAAATTTTCTTTTCCATATTCAAAGTCTTTCAGGCTCAAAATAACTTACTTAATTTTTATATTACCGAAATTATTCGGCAGAAGCTTCCGAAGCGGCTTTAGCAGCTTCTTCTTTAGCTTTCATTCTTTCCAAAGCTTTGGCTTTAGGAGCAGATTTTTTCGGCTGTTCACGAGTTGCCGGAGCAGAGCACAAACCTAAATTGGAGAACAATTTCTGCAATCTTTCGGTAGGTTGAGCACCTTTAGACAACCAAGCTTTAACCTTTTCCTGATCCAAAACCAATCTTTGTTCACAATCTTGAGGCAACAACGGATTGTATGCACCCAATTTTTCGATATATCTACCATCACGAGGGGATCTGGAATCGGCCGCTACAATATGGTAATACGGACGTTTTTTAGAACCACCGCGAGACAATCTGATACGTACTGACATTTTAATATCCTTTCAATAAATTAAAACGGAAACCGTTTATTAAGCCCGCCCGGCATCTTACCGAACGGATTTCCCTTAAACATTCTAGACATTGCCGACATTGAGCCGAACCTGCCCATTTTTTTCATCATT
>OMQI01000077.1 GCA_900313185.1 uncultured Rhodospirillaceae bacterium | reverse complement strand
AAAGAAAAATAAAATCCAGATTACTCCACAAGAAATAAAAAGTGCTGTACGTGAATTTGAAAAATCAAACGGTATGGGTGCAGGACAATTAAGGAGTATACTAGCTCAAGGGAAAGTCAGTATGAATATATGGGTTAAGCAAATCGAATCTGATTTGGCTTGGAAAAAGTTGATAGCAACCAAGGGGCGTGGGCGTATTGATGTGGGCGAAAATGAAATCAAACGTGCTTTCGATGATATTAAAAAAGATATGAAAACGCAAAAATATATGGTCTCAGAGATTGTTATTAACAAAAAGGATGCTAAAGATTTGAATGGTTTGGTTGAAGTATTGCGTCAAGATCCTCGTTTTGAACTGTATGCAATGCAATTTTCGCAAAGCCCTAGCGCTGCAAACGGCGGAAGATTGGGTTGGATAGTCAAAGGTAAATTACCTTCAGCTTTAGAAAACGCCATAATGAAATTAAAGGAAGGCGGCGTTTCTAATCCGGTTGCTTACGGAAACGATTATTACATTTTCAAAATGGAGAAGATTTTTAATCCGAAGACAGATGCCCAATCACTTCCTGATCGTAAACAGGTAAGACGTTATTTGGAAAACAAAAAACTGGAAGAATTTTCCGATAAATATATCAAAGACTTGCGTAATCGTGCTTTGATTGAAAAGAAAGTATAATGACCGAACTGTTAAGTTTGCGTGATACCGTTGAAAAATATGGGTTGTTGGCAAAAAAATCCTTGGGACAGAATTTTTTGCTGGATATGAATATTACCGATAAAATCATTCGCAGTTCTTTAGAAGCTCAAAACAAAAAGGATTTCAGTGGTCAATGTGTATATGAAATCGGTCCCGGTCCCGGAGGATTAACCAGAGCTATTTTAAAAGCCAATCCGGATAAGCTCACCGTTATAGAAATGGATACTCGTTGTATTGAAATAATGAACGAGTTGAAAAATCAATACGGCGATACCATGCAAATTGTGGAAGGTGATGCTTTAAAATATCCTTTTGATGAGGCAAGCAATTTGCCTAAAAATATTGTCAGCAATCTGCCTTATAATATTTCGGTTCCGCTGCTGCTGGGGTGGATTAAAAATATGGAGCAATTCAACAGTTTGACACTAATGTTTCAAAAAGAAGTTGCAGAACGTATAACCGCCGAACCAAATAACAAAAATTACGGGCGAATTTCGGTTATGGCGCAGCTCACTTGCAAAATTAAAACACTTTTTAATTTAAATCCGAATTGTTTTGTTCCGGCACCGAAAATTTGGTCTACGGTGCTTTTATTTCAGCCGCTATCACAAATACCGGATATTAACACCTTAAATAAGGTGGAAAAATTAACCGAACAGGCTTTCGGACAACGTCGTAAAATGCTCAGACAAAGCTTAAAAAGTATTCCGGATTTAATAAATTTGTGCGAAAAAGCAGGAATTGACACTACTGTTAGAGCGGAAAATTTAACTCCGCAACAGTATTTAACTTTAGCAAACTTAATTTAGACAAGCCTGTATTATCCTAACAAAAATAAAAGTCCCTTTTTCAGGGACATTTATTTTAGAAAAGTTTTGACTAATCCATTTCAGCCAAACGCTCAGCTTGATCTTCCGCCACAAGAGCATCAATGATTTCATTTAAAGCTTCACCGCTGACAACATCTTCCAACTTATACAACGTCAGATTAATTCTATGATCGGTTACACGCCCTTGCGGATAATTGTACGTTCTGATTCTTTCACTGCGGTCTCCACTACCAACTTGCAGTTTACGCTTTTCGGAATAGTTGGCATCAATGGTAGACTTTTGATTATCATACAATTTTGCACGCAAGTGGTTCATAGCCTTTTCTTTATTCTTAAATTGCGAGCGTTCATCCTGGCATTGTACCACCACTCCGGTCGGAATATGAGTAATACGCACTGCAGATTCCGTACGGTTAACGTGTTGCCCGCCGGCACCAGATGCACGATAAACATCAATTTTCAAATCCGCCGGATTGATATATAAATCAACTTCTTCTATTTCCGGCAAAACAGCTACCGTTGCTGCAGAAGTATGCACCCTGCCTTGAGATTCGGTTACCGGAACACGTTGTACACGGTGCGCACCGGATTCAAACTTCAACTTGGCAAAAACATCTTTACCGGTAATTTTTGCCGAAGCTTCCTTATATCCGCCGATACCGTTTTCATTAGTATCCAAAATTTCAAACTGCCATCCTTGTTTTTGCGAATAGCGTTGATACATCTCAAACAAAACCGCTGCAAATAATGCCGCTTCATCACCGCCGGTTCCGGCTCTTACTTCAAGAATCGCATTCTTTTCGTCATCGGCATCTTTAGGCAGTAATAATATACGAATTTGCTTTTCCAATTCCGGAAGCTGTTCTTTGGCTTCATAATATTCGGCCTCTGCCATTTCACGCATTTCTTTATCCAATTCGCCGTCTTCCATCATAGCTTTATCGTCTGCCATAATCTGTTGCTGATGACGATAATTGTTAATGGCCGTAACTACCGGTTCCAAAGTAGCAAGTTCCTTATTAAGTTTCACCAATTCTTCGGTAGAAACTCCGGAATTAAGCAATGCCTGCACTTCTTCAAAGCGGTCTACAACATTGGAAAGCTTTTCATCTAAATTCATTATTGTAATTCCTTTATCAAATCGGATTGAGAAATTGTTTTTTGCTCACCGCTGTCTAAATCTTTCAAGGTAACTGTATTGTTCGCCAGTTCGTCAGAGCCGATAATTACTGCTTTTGCGGCATTTACTTTATTGGCTTTCATCATCCGTTTTTTCATATTTCCGCTGTAACTTTGTTCAACATGAAAACCGGCCAAACGCAAACTGTGGGCAATTTCCAAAGCTTTATCGTTTGTATCTTCGCCAACCGGAATAACTGCTATCGGACGTGGTAAATCCACATTTTCCTCCAAAAGCATAGACAATCTTTCTACACCGCAAGCCCAACCTATACCGGCAACATCGCCGCCGCCCATTTGCGACACCAATCCGTTATATCTTCCGCCGGCCAAAACCGTCCCTTGAGCACCGAGCTTATCGGTTGTCAATTCAAATACCGTATGCGAATAATAATCAAGTCCACGCACCAAACGGTTGTTTATCCGATATTTGATGCCCAAATTATCTAATCCACGCAAAACATCGGCAAAAAACTTTTGCGACGCTTCATTCAAACTATCAGCATAAAGCGGAGCATTTTCCACCACCGCTTTATCGCATTCCTCTTTGGAATCCAAAATTCTGAGCGGATTTTTCTGCAAACGATTTTTACTGTCTTCAGATAATTCATCATAATGCTCTTGCAAATATGCCACTAATTTAGTGCGATATGCATTACGGCTTTCTTCATCACCTAAAGAATTAATTTCCACGGTAACCTGACCGTTCAGCCCCAATTTTTCCAAAAACTCATAGGCCATAGCAATAACTTCTATATCGGCCTGCGGTGTTTCAATGCCCAAGAGTTCGACACCGAATTGTGTAAATTGGCGTTGACGCCCTTTTTGCGGGCGCTCATAACGAAACATCGGACCGGAATAATAAAACTTAACCGGTAAATTTTGTTGCATTCCGTTAGAAACAAAGGCTCTGACCACACCGGCAGTTCCTTCCGGACGAAGCGTCAAACTGTCACCGCCTTTATCTTCAAAGCAATACATTTCCTTAGTTACAATATCCGAAGTATCCCCTAAATTGCGAGCAAATACTTCCGTAAACTCAAAGATAGGAGTTTCTATTTCTTCAAAACCATATTTTTCCACCACATCAGAACCGGTAGAAATTACTTTTTTCATCTTTCTTTTGGTAGCACCATACAAATCATAAGTGCCGCGAACACTCTGAACCTTATCCATTATCTGTTTACCTAATCTTGCGTTTTGAAATACTTATCCAAGCTAATATTTTTGCGATTTATATTGGTAGCAACCGTAACCGGCTTTTCATCCAAATAAAATTGCACATTACGAGGTCTGCCAACCGTTATAATCAGTCCTTTTTCAGATGGAACATTATACTTATAACCCTTATTATAAACACCGTTGAGCAGAACTTTTTTATCCTGACGTAATTCCAACCACGAAGGGCCGGTAAGCACTATTTTCATTTGAGGAAGAACAGCCTTTTCAGCCTTCTTTTCTTCTTTTTTATCTTCGGTTGCCTTGGTTTCTTCATCTGCTTTAACTTTTTTATCTTTATCTTCCTTAGCATCTTTTACTTGCTTTTCATCAGCAACGGCATCTGTTTCTGCTTTGGTTTTGGTTTCTATTTTTTTCTCGTCTTTCACCTTTTCCGTTTCTTCGGCAACTACTTTCTTTTCAACCTTTTTCTCTTCTTCTTCGGAAACAATTACCGGTTTCGGCAGAACATTCGAACTTTCTTCGGAAACATCTTCAAATTTTGAAGTCGTAGGCAAAACCGACCATGCCACTGCCAACAGTACGAGTCCCAAAATACCGAAAATCACGTGTTTCAAACGTGGATATGAGGAAACCTTTTCGCCCTTTGTATTTTGCTGTTTAGGTTCATCTTCGCCGGTTAAAATCTGCTTATACGAAGCTACTATTCTGTCACTGTTGAGCCCTAATAGTTTAGCATAACTGCGCACAAATCCCAAACAATACGGCATCGGCGGAATATTGGCAAAATCCATATTTTCAATTGCGTTCAAATAAAACTTTCTAATGCAGAGTTCATCTGCTATTTCATCGAGGGTTTTATTTTGTTTAACACGAGCATTCCGTAGCATTTCGCCTATGGTTTGCACTTCTTCGTTTTCTATTAAATCTTCCACTTTTTTTCTCCTGTGCGGTGCTTATAACATAAAAATCAATCAATTGCAATAGCGTGATCATACGCATATGCCAACAATTGTTGCCGAATACTGTTCTTTGGTGATTTCAAAAGACTCTTAACGTAATCTTCGACATCTTCTTCTTTCATACTCATAATCATTTTTTTGACTTTTGCGTAAGATGCTCCCGAAACCGACAAATTGCGATATCCCAACCCGATTAAAACCATTGCTTCCAAAGGATTTCCGGCCATTTCACCGCATACCGAACAATACACCTTATATTGACTAGATTTATCAACTATCAGCTTCATTAACTTCAAAAACGGCGCCGAAAGCACATCATATCTGTCAGACAAGCGAGGATTTCCCCTATCGCAAGCAAATACAAACTGATATAAATCATTGGTTCCCACCGATACAAAATCCACCTGTTGCAACAATTCATCAAGTTGAAACAGAACCGACGGAACTTCAATCATAATCCCGACATTCACTTTTTTGGCAGTCGGATTTTTCCGTTGTTTTTCCCTTTCATATTCTAACATAAGGGTTTCTTTAGCCTCTAAAAATTCCTGCAATGACGAAACCATCGGGAACATTACATTGAGTTCTTTATCGGCAGCGGCACGAAGCATAGCCCGAATCTGTCTTTTTAATATGGCACGACGATCAAGCGTTATGCGAATCGAACGCCATCCCAATGCCGGATTTTCCTCTTTCAACTCACCCCAATACGGCAAAAACTTATCGGATCCGACATCCAGGCTACGGAAAATAATTTTTTTATTACCCATTGCATCAAACAATTTTTTATATTGCCGCTCCTGACTTTCCACGTCAGGCATCTTGTCGGCAGACATAAATGTAATCTCGGTTCGATAGAGACCAATGCCCGAGCATTTGGTAGGTTTTATATATTCATAGTCCAAATCCAAACCATAGTTCATAGCTAAATTAATCTTAACACCATCGAGCGTTTCCGTCGGCAAATCTTTTATCTTATTTAATTCGGCAAAAACCTTTTTTATTCCCGTTGATTTTTTTTGATAATCATTAATCAAACGAGCGGACGGACGCACGTAAACCATTGCCTCTTCCCCATTGACGGCAATGGTTTCTCCTATTTTTATTTCTTTCAATACACCGTGTATTTTTGCAATTACCGGAATATTAAGAGCCTTGGCCACAATTACAACGTGCATTGTCGGTGTACAATCTTCAATAATCAAACCACGAATATGCTCGTAGCTGTAGTCCATCAAATCAGCCGGTCCCATTGTTTGAGCAATGATTATTATATCTTCATCAGCCGGCACTTGAAAACTTTCTTCTTCACCGGCAATAAATGCCCGTAAACGGTCGGATACATCACGCAAATCATACAATCTTTCCCGCAAATATTGATCGTTGGTTGCCGACAATTTATTCCACATATCTTCATAAACGTGTTCAACTGCCGCCTCGGCCGTATAACCCTTATCAATGTCGGCGCTGATTTTTTTATACCACCCCTTGTCAAGGGCAAACATCTTATATGCTTCCATAATTTCGGCGGTATTACCTATAGAACTGTCGGCCTGAGCCATTTTGGTATCAATATATTTTACCATACGCTCTCGGCCTTCCGCCAATTTGGATTTTTCCAACTCAATATTTTCGGCAAAGATATTAACCAAATCACGATGACGACGATGGAACACCGCTTTACCGACACCATATCCTTTGTTAAGGCTCACCCCATGTAAGGCGTCACGCACGACAATACCTTTTTCTCTTATAATCTGGTTGCGATATTCGGTAAAAGCATTGGTTGAAAATAAATCCGGCAAAGACAAAGCCAGTGTTTCCACCAATTCGGCTTCACTTTCATCAAATCCGTCATCACCGTTCTTAGTGATAACCAAAGCGCCAATGGTAATATTTGCACGCAACACCGGAACGCTTATCATAGAAACATTAAGGCCTTTGTTTATTTCCTGTTGCGGGCGCTTTGTAGCGGCACTTTTACCGATATAATCTTCATTGTAGCGAATGTTAGTTTTATAGTTTTCGGCGTGATATTCACCCATCATTTCCAAATAATTCTCATCAACCGTAGCATATAAAATTGCCGACTGCGCCTTAGTTGCGGAAACAAACGACTTCAATATCTTACCGAGTTTTTCTGCCATCGGAGTTGATTTGAGTAATTCCGCACTGATTAATCGTTGAATGGCAAGCGCCTCGCTTACGGCTGTTGAAATTTGCATGGACATACCTATAAAAATTGTTGCAACCTTGTCTTTATGGTTTATATTATTTTTTAATTTATGTAAACTAAAAAAGGAGATTTAAATGGCAAACACATATATGCGCGGACAAAAAGACACTCGTCCGTGGGGAACTTGGGAAGTAATTGATTGCGGTGAAGGATTTTGTGTTAAACACATTATGGTTAATTCCGGCGATATTCTTTCTTTGCAGTTGCATCATTTCAGAGCCGAACACTGGATTATTGTTAAAGGCATTGCCACCATTACTTTGGGAGAAATGGAAATAACCAAAAAAGCCGGCGAATCGGTATACATTCCGGTGGAAACAAAACACAGAATCCAAAACAACACCGATGAGCCGATGGAATTTATTGAAGTACAAGTCGGGGAAAACCTCGATGAAAACGATATTGTCCGTTTTGAAGACAAGTATGGCAGAGTTAAATAAACAAATTTGCTGTGCATAAGTCTTGGCATAACTTTAAAATCCTCTTGAACTTTCTCAAAGGTTAATGAATCCTTAATACGAAAGATAAGAGGATTTTTTTATGCTTGATAATAATGATACGGATTATTTTTTAGAACATACCGGTGACATTGCCGTGGAAGCGTATCCCGAACAGCTTGATTGCGAAAATTCGGGACGTGAGTTGTGGGCTTTTTGTTTACGTATAGAAAATAATTCCGATAAACGAATCTGCTTAATCAAGCAAGATTTTTGCATTACCGACAGTTACGGAAACAATCAATATTATTCGACACAAGGATTTAACGGCGAATTGCCGGATTTGGAACCGGGAGAATATTTTGAATACGAAGATACCGCAACATTTGAAGGAAACGCTGCGATATTGTATGGTTTTTGCGAAGCTGTAAATTCCGATGGAACACCTTTGAAAATTAAGCTTCCGCTTATGCAGTTAAGCACTGAGATAACTAAGATTTATCACCCTCAATGCCACTAAAATTGAGTAACGCTTTTATCGTCTTTAATGTACATATTCAAGTACTTACGGGCGTTAGCTTCCATATAATCGTCAAACGATTGGAACAAATTGGCAACCATTTCATTCCAATGCTTTTCTTTATCCTCAATGGAAGTATCTATCGGCATAACCAAATCACGATATGCTTCAACCGAAGTTTGTGCCGAAGACTGATTATCGATAACTTTAAGCATAACTTTCAAAGTAGCATGATATTTTAATCTATCCTTGGCAAAAAGCTGGTCAGATTTTTCTTCCGTAGCGGTAACGCTGGCATCTTGAATTACAAATTCTGCCGTGCGGTTAGAATTCAAATCAGCAGCTTCCAAACGCTCTTTTGCCCAAGTTTTAGCTGTTTTTTCAATAGAAATCGGGAACAAATGTTCAACATTCGGACGTGTAAACGACGGAGTAAATTCCGATTTAATATTTACCGTTTTTACCATCAACGGAATCGGCGCTTTGTTATCAAAATGCAAATCTCCGTATCTTTCCGGAGTAGCCGTATTATTGTTCATTGTAGAGCAGGCATTAAGACTAAAAGCCGTTAAAACCGCCAACATCACTTTGAATAAACTTTTCATATTCGTATCCTATTTTGTTAAGTTAACTTTAGCCACAAAATAGCCGAGAAAGTTTAATATATATTTAAGACTCCTTTCTTTTTT
>OMQI01000026.1 GCA_900313185.1 uncultured Rhodospirillaceae bacterium | reverse complement strand
TTTCCGTCGGTTTCGGAAAAAGAGGCAAATTCTCCGTTATCTTCCGAAAAGCCATGGCTGTGATGAAGTGAATAACCTTTATCATCAATGATACTTTCATCTTCAAAATAGCTTTCTTCATCTTCTGCTTTATGCCCAAAACCGGTAATATCTTCGGTAACATCTTTAGTTTTTTTCCATGCTTTTGATGCTCCTTCTTTGGTTGCACCCCATGCCTTAGCGACACTTTCTTTGGTTGCTTCCCAGACACCGGAATTTTCTTCATCTGCTTCCATATTTTCCATACTGTAAGAATGCGTTTCGCAATGTTTGCCACATTTATGGTTATTTTCTTTCATTTGATTTTCTCCTTGTATCTAGCTTTTGTTTAGCAGTTAAGAGATAGTTATTGAAAAGCACATTTCCATACAACTTTCGCTGTATGGTTAAGCTGATAAAAATAACCTAAATATTATTTATGGTAAGATGCTCGTTTTATTCTGTCATTAATAGCCAATCCCAATCCGTTAAGTGGAATAGGGGCAATGGCAATTTTGCCGTTTACGGCTTTATTATCAGCAAAACGCAAATAGGCAAATAAGTTGGCGGCAGCTTCGGTTAGGTCTCCGCTTTTACTTAAATTTATATCACCGTCAATATCACCGAAACCGATAAAATATTCATCATTTTCCGGTTTCTCGGCGTTAATCCGCAACATGTTTTTCGGAGCATAATGACGCAAAAGTTGCCCCGGAGCAGTCGGTAAATCCGGATTACCTTCGTTTATCAATATTTTTTCGCCCAAAAATTCTTCAATATCTTCTTTGGCAGTTCCGCCGGCACGGAGCATTACTACATTCTTTCCGGTTAAATCGATAATTGTCGATTCAACCCCGACTTTACAAGCACCACCATCTAATATCATATCAACACTGCTTCCCAAACCGTCGGCAACGTGTTGCGCCGTTGTAGGGCTGATAGATTGATATTTGTTGGCAGACGGGGCAACAATCGGCACACCGGATTCTTTAATTAAGCTCAAAGCTATCGGATGATTAGGCATTCTCACCGTAAGTGTGCGCAATCCGGAACAGGCCAAATCTATACTCGGATTTTCTTCAATCCGTTTTAGCACAAAAGTCAGCGGCCCCGGCCAAAAACGTTTAGCGAGTGCAAATACTCGCTCATCAGTAGCCGCATAAGTGCGTAAAATTTCAACATCGGCAATGTGCGAAATCAACGGGTCAAACTTTGGACGTTGCTTGGCGGCAAAAATTTTGGAAACTGCTTGAGAGTCGTATACATTAGCTCCCAATCCGTATACGGTTTCGGTCGGAAACGCTACTAAACCGCCGGATTTAATAACATCTGCGGCCTTTAAAATATTTTCTCTGTTGTTTTGATAGATATTATTCATTTTATTGCGCACTAAATATTGCCGATAAAGCGTCATCCATTTCGTTTACTTCATAAGTATTCATAACTTCAAAATCGGAGCGGTCAACAATTTTATATTGTTTGGATTTAAAATCATAGCAAAGCAAATCAAACTCATTGTAGCCCAATAAAATGGAGTTTTCAGGTTTATCCATCTGTTCGTTTTTATCGATTATATCCATATCATCATCAACGGTTGCTCCGAACAGATAAACGCCTTCATATTTCATACCGTTATAATGGTGCAAGAAATCAGCATAAGATTTGGGAATGAAATCAAGCCCCATATTGCATAATACTTTTTGCGCCACAATCAATGCTTCGGATTCCAAATCTTCGCCTTTGACAATATTTTTATCTTTAATTAAATCCGTAAATGTCATTTACCTTTACCTTTTCTCTTGGAATAGTATTGAGCCCTTAACAATTTTTCCACTTGCCGCATTGCTTCTTTGTTGTATTCATCGGTATTTTTAACCTCTTTCAAGTTGCGATAACCTTCTTGAATATATGAACGAGAGCAGTCAATTTGGTGCTTTTCTATTATTTTTCCTTCATTTTGCATACGTTTTTGCATCATATCAAAATAATTGACTTTGCACTTTAAGTCTTTGACTTTACGACGTCTGAATTCCGGCGTATTTTCCAAATCGCAGTAAAGAGCATCTTTTTCCGCATCAAAACCGAGTAAAACACGCATATTCTTATTTTGAATATTCAGTCTTGCGGATATTTGTTCCACTCCGCCACCGGTGTGCATAACTTTATCGAAACGATGCAAAAATTCCTGATGAATTCTAACATCAACATTTACCCCATTGTTAGGATAATCACAAGCCGCAATAGTATCTTCTTTACGGGCAAGCATAACCGAGTGATTATGATGGTATTGCGTTTGCGGTAATCCGTCTTTGCTCAAAGGTATACCGTTTTCATCACGAGCCAAAATCAAGTCAGCTTTATTGTTATCCACCAAATAATCAATAAAGCTTTGCTCAATAGGCATACCGATTTGAAGTTTTGAGACATCAAAACCGGCATTAGATAAATCATTTAGTGTTCTCTCGGTATAGTTTCTTTCGGTGATAACCAATAAATTGAGGTCATCACAGCCGAAACGTCGCATCATATCACAATATGATTTTACGGCTCGCTCATCAATTTGCTTACCGTCTGAAGTATGCCGTTTCATTAACAGTGCTTCAAATTCTTTTCCGGCATATTTAATGATGGCTCGGTTTTGCTTACTTTTGATACATTCGGTTTTAGGCAAAAAGTTAGCTACTATATCATTATCATCTTTTTTGTAAGCATGGTAAATAACATCGCAAAAATCACTGACCGTCATAACCTGCAGAGCATCAGGATGAATACCTGATTTATGCAAATATTTGCGGATACTCGGTTCAATGGAACGAAAACTCTCAAATTGATGAAATACCTTCCAACTCGGAGATGCCAGCAATTTATAAGAAGATTGTTGATGTTTTTCCGGTTCGGATTTTTTGCGGAAATATTTATATAAAAAGCTGAGTTCGCATTCTTTACGGCGATTTATGGTACCGTAACATTCCATTCTGATAAGACGTTTTTCATCTGTTGCCAACGGGTAAAAATTGCTATGGTCATAGGAACAACCGGCAAGTTTATATATGTTATTCAAAAAATAACGAGCATCTTCGGCATAATGCTTTTCTTCACCGTGGGACGGAGAATTTTCCTCTTTTTTGACGATATTGTGAAGCAAACGGACAATCTCTAATTGAGTATCGGTATTAAGCTGCTTAAATTTGCTGATGAAATTGTATGAATCATCGAAAAACTCATCCAAAAGAGGCGATCGCTTGCTTTTAATAACGCTCTCTTCCAGTTGTCTTTGATGTTTTCTGGCATACTTTCCACGTGACATTATCGGCTCCTGCTTTTATTTTGTCTAAAGTATAACCGCAAAATTAGTAAAAGTCCACTTATTTTTTCATAATAAATCATAAATATTGCAAATTGGCGATAAATTACTATAATCATTAAAAAAATACGATTTTGAGGAGAAAAATTATGGTGGAATTTACTATAGGACGGAATATCAAAGCAAAATGCGATAAGCTGATTATATCCGTGAAAAAAAACGATGTTATAAAATTACTGAACAAAGATGAACAGATTTTGGAATCGGCAATTAAAAAACAAAACGTTTCTGATAAAATTACGGAATATAATTTAGGCGATTACAAAGTTTATGTAGTCCTGATAAATGCGAAACAAAATCCGGTTTCGTGGCAACGTTTGGGCGGAGAAATTTGGAAAAAAGTTAAATCTTCACGTGAAATTAAAGTCCAGATTGTCGGAGCAATAGCTGAAAATCTCTATGATTTTTCGTTGGGAGTGGAGTTGGCATCGTACAGCTTTGATAAATATTTCACCAAAAAACCTTCCGATTTCTATCCTAATTTAGAAAGAATAATTTATACCGGCAGTAATTTGAAAGATTTTTCCGGATATAAGTCTTTTGCCGGATTGGCAAACTGTGTGCGTTATGCCCGAGATTTGATTAACGAACCGGCAAATGCCATAAATCCGCAAATTATGGCCGATGATATAAAGCGTTTGGAATATTTGGGATTGCAAGTAGAAATATTAGATGAAGAAAAAATGAAAGAACTCGGGTTTAACCTTGCAATGGCCGTGGGACAAGGTTCGGTAAATCGCCCTAAAATAGTTGTGATTAAATGGAAAGGAAATCCCAAAGAAAACGGATTCAAAATCGGATTAGTCGGTAAAGGTGTTACTTTTGACAGCGGTGGTATCTCGATTAAGCCGTCTGCCAATATGGGCGATATGAAACAAGATATGGCCGGAGCGGCGGTGATGACTGCAACAATGAAATCGATTGCTTTGCAGAATATAAAACAAAACATTGTTGCGGTTGTCGGATTGGTGGAAAATATGCCTTCGGGGGCCTCGTATCGTCCGGGTGATATTATAAAATCAATGTCCGGTCAAACGGTAGAAGTCGGCAACACCGATGCCGAAGGGCGATTGGTTTTAGCCGATTGTCTGACATACATTCAAAAAAGTTTTCATCCGAAATATGTGGTGGATATGGCAACTTTAACCGGCGCAATAGTGGTTGCTTTGGGGCATACTTTTGCCGGTTTGTTCGGTAATTCGCCTAAATTAATATCCGAATTGCGTAGTGCAGGTGAATATACCGGCGAGCGGGTTTGGGAAATGCCGATGGATAAAGAGTATGATAAACAAATGGATTCCGGTATTGCCGATATGAAAAATATCGGAAACGGAAGAGCGGCAGGTTCATCGACGGCAGCTTGCTTTTTGCACCGCTTTATTGAAAAAGATACCAAATGGGCGCATATCGATATAGCCGGAATGGATTTGTCTGACGGCAGTAAAACCCTTTATCCTAAAGGCGCAAGCGGGTTCGGAGTGAGATTGATGAATCGCTTTATTAAGCAAATTGCAAGTGATAAGTAAATTTTGCTTGAAAAATTTATCTTTAATGATAAATTAGCACCAGTTTTTTGAAACAATATGCCCGTGCGGGGCTGTCCGCACTACAAAATTTTAAGGAGAATAATAATATGGTTGTTCGCGTAGGTATTAACGGATTCGGTCGTATCGGCCGTTTGGTATTCCGTGCCGCTCAGGAAAGAAATGATATTGAAATCGTCGGTATCAATGATTTGATTGATGTTGATTATATGGCATATATGCTTAAATATGATACTATGCATGGTAAATTTAAAGGTACCGTTGAAGTTAAAGACGGCAAATTGGTAGTTAACGGCAAAGCCATCCGTGTTACCGCCGAAAAGAATCCGGCAGATTTGAAATGGGGCGATGTTAAGGCTGATTATGTTGTTGAATCGACAGGTTTGTTCTTAACAAAAGAAAAGGCTCAAGGTCATATTGATGCCGGTGCCAAATATGTTGTAATGTCTGCACCTTCTAAAGATGATACTCCG
>OMQI01000076.1 GCA_900313185.1 uncultured Rhodospirillaceae bacterium | reverse complement strand
AAAGTGTGGAATTGTTGCCCCATATAGAAAATATTGTCGCCCAAAATCAAGCAAACTTCGTCATTACCGATAAAATCCGCACCGATGGTGAATGCTTGCGCAATACCTTTCGGCTCATTTTGAATGGCGTAATGGATGTTTAATCCGAGCAATTCGCCGGTACCGAACAATTTTTCAATGTTTGGGGTATCCTGCGGAGTTGAAATAATCAAAATATCCTTAATTCCGAACAACATCAATGTTGAAAGAGGATAATAAATCATCGGCTTATCGTAAACCGGTAACAACTGTTTGGAGGTCGTTTTGGTCAACGGATAAAGGCGCGTACCATTGCCTCCGGCTAAAATTATGCCTTTCATATTTTCTCCTAAAAATGTTATGACTGGGAAAGATTATAAATCAGATACACGCTATGTCAAACACTTAATTAATGTGTTGTGCATAGTTTAATAAATTTTTAATATTTATTATTGACTTCTGAATTTAGTATGCTAGAGTGCCGATACTGTGGTAAATTTGGGTGGATATTTACGAAAGTTTTGTTGTGCCTAAAGTAAGCGTTTTAATGCCGATATATCAGACTTCCGCCGAATATTTGCGAGAAGCGATAGATAGTATATTGGCGCAGAGTTATAAAGATTATGAGTTCATAATCTTAAACGACAGTCCGAAAAATCCGGACCTTAAGGCTATGGTTGAAAGCTATACCGATCGCCGAATCCGCTATTATGAAAATGCCAAAAATTTAGGAATCGCCGGTAGCTACAATCGTCTGCTGGAACTGGCTAATTGTGAATATGCAGCTATGATGAACCACGATGATATATCGCACCCCGACCGCATAAAATTGCAAGTTGAATATATGGATGCTCATCCGGAAATAGGGGTTTTGGGAACCGCTTTCAAAAAATTCGGAGAAATAAACCGTTTTAAGACAGTTATTAACAAGGTTGATGATGCTTCCATTCGTTCGTTGTTTTTGTTCAAGGTACCGTTGCATCATCCGACGGTAATGTTTCGCCGTAAGCTGATTATAGAAAATAATATCCACTACAATACCAACTATATCAGTTTAAATGACAGACAGCTGTTTTATGACATCAGTAAGGTTTCCAAGCTGGCAAATTTACCTCAGGTACTATACAAGTACAGATTTCATCCGCAAATGGCCAGCAAAATATTTAAACCTGAAGTGTTTGTTGAGAAATGTAATTTTCATACGATGTGGCTTGATGAACATAATGTTAAGTTGAACGGACAGGAAAAGTATATTCTGGATTATTATGCCACTTACGGACGTTGTCAAATCAGAGAATATAAGATATTAAAGCAAGTAGTCGAAGTATTAAACAAAATAAACGATGCCAACAAAGAAAATCATTTTCTGCCGGAAGCAGAATTTGCCGATGCTTGTTCGCATTATTTGGTAAAGCGTTGCTTGAATGCCGCTTTATACGGTAAATTTGCTTCTACCAGAGCTTTGAGAGGTAATACCATACCGATGGATAGCAAGTTGGTTAAATTGTGCAATATTCTTTTAGCTTGGAGGCAGGGGGCGTTATGAAAACTTTAGCTGTACATCTGCATATCCACTATCAGGAACAATTAGACGAGATATTATCCAGATTAGCCAATTTACAAGGTGTTGAATATGATTTGTTTGTAACGCTTACCGATGAAGATGAACAAGTTAGGGCAAAAATTAAAGCATTTAAGCCTGAGGCCAAAATCATAAAGGTAGAAAATAGGGGGTATGATATAGGACCATTTGTGGAGTTTTTGCATTGCATAAATTTGGATGACTATCAATATGTTTTGAAGTTGCATACCAAAGCCAAGCATTCGCAAAATTATACCCATTTGAATAATATGCGTTTTGATAATACTTTATGGGGTAAAGTTTTGTGGGATGCCTTGTTGGCAACGCCGAAACGTGTGCGAAAAGACATGCAAATACTGGAAAATCCACAAGTAGGAATGTTATCTTCCAAGTATTGCATAAACAAAGAGGAACGTAATTATAAAAAATTATTGACTCAAATTAATCAAAAGCTCGAGGAGTTGAAATTGCATAAAACAGAAAGACCGGAGTTTGTTGCCGGTTCGATGTTTTATGCCAAAGCAAAATTATTAAAACCGCTTTTGAACTTACAGATAAACGATTTTGCTCCGACCGATGCCAAAGTTAAGGAAGGAACATTGGCTCACGTTGTGGAGCGGGTATTGGGCGAAGTTATTAAAGAGCAGGGATACGAAATTTACGGGGTAAATGATTGGTATCCACTCTTTTTATGTTGGAAAGCAGCACTTAAACGTTTTGTTTATCAGCGCAAAGTTACGCAGAACGGAAAATTATTGATTAAAGTGTTAAAATTACCGATTTACTCAAAAAAGATATAAGGGACGAAATAAAGATGAAATTCTCGCAATTGTTAAACAGAAAAGACAGTATTAAAGAAAAGGCACAAACGGCGTTTGTCCGTGCTTCCAAGCTGTTTGATGAGCGTTGGTATGCCAGTCGTTATCAGGATGTGTTTAAAAAACTCAAGGATCCAGCTCGCCACTATTATCTTGTCGGTTGGAAAGAAAATCGCAATCCGAGCGAGAATTTTGATACTGCTTCCTATCTAAGACAATATCCGGAATGCGGTATTTGTCCGATTGTTTTTGAACATAATCGCAACGATTATGCCGATTTGGCTGTGTGCACAATAGTCAAAGATGAGGCTTCTTATATCAAAGAATGGCTTGATTATCACTTAATGGTTGGGGTAAAGCGTTTTTATATTTATGATAATGAGAGTTTCGATAATTTAAAACAGGTTTTACTTCCTTATATTCGCCAAGGTGTTGTCATTTATCAGTATTATCCCGGTGAAGCAATGCAACTTAATTGTTACAGGGATTGCTTAAAACAATATGGCGATAAAAATGAGTGGATAGCCTTTATTGACGCCGACGAGTTTATCATTCCGATGGAAAATGCCACCATACCGGAATTTTTGGCAGATTATAAAGAATATCCGGCAGTGGGTGTAAATTGGGTATCATACGATTCCAACGGACATAAAGAAAAGCCGAAAGGCGGAGTTTTGGAGAACTATACCAGAGTGCACTATGATGAGAACATGGTACCGTTCCATTTGATAAAGAGCATTGTCCGCCCTCAAGAAGTCAGCAAGGTAGTTAATCCGCACTTTTTCTTGTATAAAGGAGATAAATTGGCGGTTAATGAAAATAAAGAGGAAATTGGCGGAGATTTATCGGAACGTGCGTATATATCGCCTTTTTCAACAAATAAAATTCGCATAAATCACTATTATTGCAAGTCACGTGCCGAAGCCGAGGCCAAAGTTTTGCGCGGATCATCTGATCGAGATATAAGACGGAGAAAAAATATATCGGCAAAAGAATTGAATTTTCCGGATTATAAATATGATTATACCGCATATAAATTCGTACTGCAACTAAATCCGGAAAAAGCAAAAATCGAAGAAATTAAAATGGCTTGGTTGCGCCTGAAAAATGCATTTATCGAATTTAAGCACACCTTTAATCCGAGTCCGTTATATGATTATATTGATGAAGAATGGTATTTTAAACAATATCCGGATGCCAAAAAAAGCGGAATGTCGGCAGCCAAACATTATGTGAATATCGGTTGGCGCAAGGGCTATAATCCGAGCAAAAAGTTTAATACCGAGTTCTATCTGAATAAATATAAAGATGTAGCCAAAGCACATATTTGTCCGCTTTTGCACTACCTTAACAGCGGTAAAAATGAAGGTCGTCTGGCATATGAAACCGATACTGTTATATCGGCCACCGAACCGGTATCTCAGCCACTTTTGAAGCATCTCAGCGAGTGGGTTAAGAACTTATCTAAAGAAAAAGAACGTGAATATAATGAACTTTGGCGAAATAAGGCTTATTTTGATGAAAATTGGTATTTGAAGCAATATCCGGACGCCAAAGAAAGCGGAATGTCGGCAAAAAAACATTATGATACAATCGGTTGGTTGCAGGGGTATAATCCGAGTGCCAAATTCAAGACAAATGAATATTTAAAACAATATCCGGAATGCGGGATTTGTCCGATTGATTTTGAATATAATCGCAACAGATACGTGGATTTAGCGGTTTGTGCTATTATGAAGAACGAAGCTCCGTATGTTAAAGAATGGCTTGACTACCATCAGATGGTCGGGGTGAAGCGTTTTTATATCTATGATAATGAATCCGGTGATGATTTATGTCAGGTTCTTTTGCCGTATATTCGTCAGGGTATAGTGGTTTATAAAAATTATCCGGGCGAAGCCAAACAAATGCCGGCATATAACGAGTTTATCAAAGAGTACGGCGATAAAAACGAGTGGGTGGCATTTATTGATGCCGATGAGTTTATTATTCCGATGGAAAAAGAAAGTATTCCGGAATTTTTGGCCGATTACAAAGAGTATCCTGGAATTGGTATAAACTGGGTGGCATACGATTCCAACGGACATAAAGCAAAGCCGGAAGGCGGAGTTCTGGAAAATTACACCAGAGTTCATTATGACGAAAATTTGGTGCCGTTCCACCAGATAAAAAGTATTGTTCAGCCGAGCCAAGTTGATAAGATTATCAATCCGCATTACGCCTTATTTAAGGATAATAAATTGGCAGTAAACGAAAATAAGCAAGAAATCGGTGGAAGTTTGGAAGAGCGTGCATATATATCACCTTTTTCGGCGAACAAAATTCGTATCAATCACTATTTCAGCAAGTCTGAAGAAGAATATAAGGCCAAAATTGAACGTGGTCGTGCTCCGACCAAGAGGAGCATAAAGCGTGTTTATAATCAAAGTCAGGTATTTTTTGATGACTATAAGTACGATTATAGTGCATATCGTTTTGTAGCGAAATTAAAGCCGGAAATAGCGCAAGACGAGGAAGTTAAGTACGTATGGCAGAAGATGAAAAATGCGTGGATTGCTTTTAAACACAAGGTTAAGCATAATCCTTTGTATGATTATATTGATGAAAAGTGGTATTTTGAGCAGTATCCGGATGCCAAAGAAAGCGGAATGTCGGCAGCCGAGCATTATATGAATATCGGTTGGCGAAAAGGTTATAATCCGAGCAAAAAATTTGATACAAACTTCTATTTGAAGAAGTATAAAGATGTTGCCAGAATGCACGTATGCCCGCTTTTACACTACCTTAACAGCGGCAAAAAAGAAGGCAGATTGGCCTTTGAGGGGGATACGGCTATTCATACTGTACAGAGTGATACTGTCATATCAGCAGCCGAGCAGACATCTCAGCAAATAGAAGGTCATACCGGATTTAGTCCGGTATCTCAACCGACTCAAAATAATACTGTCATACCGACTCAAAGTAATACTGTCATACCGGCCACCGAGCCGGTATCTCAACCGACTAAAAACTCCACTGTCATAACGGCCTCCGAGTCGGTATCTTCGCCGCTTGTAAAGAGCCTTTGCCAATGGTGCAAAACATTATTCAAGGGGAAAGAACCGAGATTAACCGTTAATACAAAATATGTTGCGAATCCGTTTAGATATATTACAGATCATATATTTCTATCGGATAAAGAACTGAAAGCTCCAAAGTATGAAAATGCTGTTTTACTGCCTATCAGATCAAGAAATGATGGTTCTATATGGTATATGGGGGGAGTTTTGGATGCTGATGGAAATTATATAGAAGAAACTTCCTTAAAAGGCGAAATTAAATATAATGATTATAAGATCGAGAATGATCTTCCTTATATAGACGAAGATGTGGTTTACATTGGATTGTATTGGAACCATTACGGACATTTTGTGATAGAGCAAGTTGCAAGATTGTGGTACTATATACAGAATAGAGATAAAAATCTCAAATTATGCTATTCTATGGCCAATAATGAACCATTACCTCAATATATAGAACAATTTTTTAAATTACTGGGAATAACGGATAAAAACAGTTTAAGAGTATCAGAACCGACAAAGTTCAAAAGTATTACGATACCTGAAATGTCTGTTTCAGCAAGTTCTTGGTATACAAAAGAATATCAACTTATTTATGATACCGTACGTGAAAATATAGTTCCCGTATATAATGACAAAGTATATTTATCAAGAACGCATTTTAAAAAATGTCGAGAATACGAATTTGGTGAGTGGTATATTGAAAAATTATTTGCTTCTAACGGATATAAAATAATACATCCCGAAGAACTTTCGTTTATTGAGCAATTAAGTATTATTAAAGGAGCAAAAACTATAGCTTGCATAAGTGGTAGTTTGTTGCACCAAATGTTATTTGCTAAAGATGGAACAGAACTCATTATTTTGCAACAATTTGAAGAAATTAATTCAGCTCAAAGACCAGTAAATGAAATGAGAAAACTCAAAGTTACATACATTGATTGTTATGTAGGATTACCATATGTAACACAAGGCGTTGGGCCTTATTTATTGGTAAATAATAATGCCTTACAGAATTTTGCTAAGGACAATAACTTTATAAGTGTTGAGTATAATAAGGAAAAGGCAAGGGAAGATTTTTATAAATATATAGATAAGTGGCAAGAATATGCAGATAATAAGAGTTTGAAAACTGTTATTTCAGAAGATGAAAAAGAAAAGAGTGTTGCAGAATTCAAACAAAAGCATATTCGAAATGGTATTGTTGATTGTGATATAAAGTCAATTGTTGAAAAATATTTTGACGAAAAATGGTATGAAGAAAATTATCCGGAATATAAACAGTCAAAACTGACGGCATTTGAACATTATATTTTTTATGGTTGGAAGCTCGGATATAATCCAAGTAAACAATTTGATGGAAATGCTTACTTGGCTAAATATACAGATGTAGCAAAGTGCAACATGAATCCTCTAATTCATTATGTCTTACATGGCGAACGTGAAGGAAGACAAATTTTTTCTGTTAAACAGTGTGAAGAAGTTAAAAAATCTCGAAATAATGTCCTGTATTGGATAAAGAGTATTTTTGCCCAGAAAAAAATAAACGAAAATCCATTATGGAATGATAAGGAGTATTTCGATGAAGATTGGTATGTGGCGAATTATGCGGAAGCCGGCAATTATAAAAAAGGACCGAAAGCCCATTATCGTACTGAGGGGTGGAAAAAAGGATATAATCCGAGCCCTAAGTTTAACACAGAAGAATATTTAAAACAATATCCTGAATGTAAAATCTGCCCGTTGGATTTTGAATACAATCGTAACGGATATGTTGATTTATCCATTGTTGCTATTATGCGTAATGAAGGTCCTTATGTAAAAGAATGGATTGATTATCATAGACTTGTGGGTGTTAAACGTTTTTACATTTATGATAATGAATCAACGGATAACTTAAAAGAAGTACTCACTCCATATATTGAGCAAGGTGTTGTGGTTTATAAGTATTTTCCGGGGAGAAAAGAAGATGGAATGCAAACAAAGGCATATACTGAATGTATAGCTGATTACAAATATAAAACCGAATGGCTTGCGATAATTGATGCTGATGAATTTATCGTACCTGTTAAAAATAAAACCATTCCTGAGTTTTTATCTGATTATAAGGAATATCCCGGAGTAGTGGTTAATTGGGTGGTGTATGACAGTAATGGTCATACAGATAAACCTGAAGGTGGTGTATTGGAAAATTACGCCAGAATTCATTTCTCTCATAATTGCAATGATGACAGAATGATTAAATCTATAGTTAATCCGAGAAAGGTGATGTATCCGGAAGGGCATTGCAGTATATACAACAATAATGAATGTGCAGTTACGGAAAACTTTACCAGACATCCTCATATGAACAGTACCATATTCCATTCCGGAAATAAGATTCGGATAAACCATTACTGGACTAAATCAAAATCGGAATATCTTGCAAAAATCAAGAAGCCGAGATGCAACGGTATTTATCTGCAGGAAACGGAAAATCATTATAATTTCAAAGACTTTAAATATGATTATGCAGTGTGGAAATATGTGGCAAAACTGGATAAAAAGTTTCTGAAAGAATTTTTCAAGTATATACAATATTCTGTAAAGTCTTTCTTAATCGGAATGAAACATCCGCCTGTTCCTGATATAAATGATTACGTGGATGAAAAATATTATAGTCAACATTATCCAGAATACAAAAATGAGGCAAAAAGTGCTCTTGTTCACTATATGTCCATAGGTTGGAAAAGAGGCTATAATCCTAGTGATAAATTTGATACAAATTATTATCTTAACAGGTATCATGATATTGCAAAAGTAGGGATGAATCCATTACTGCACTATGTGAGTAGCGGGTATAAAGAAGGTCGTATGCCTAAACTGAAAAAACCGAGTATTTGGAGTAATTTGTTTAGTTCGAGTAATCTTTCCCAAAATGAACTATATAGTAAGATTTATGCATCAAAACTCTTTGATAAAAGATGGTATTTGAGACATTATTCGGAGGTATCCAAACAGCATATTGATCCTCTTGAACACTATCTGACTACAGGTTGGAAGAAAGGGTATAATCCTAGTAATAAGTTTGATACAAATTTTTATTTGAATACATACCCGGATATAAAACAAGCAGATATAAACCCTTTGATTCATTATCTCAATTATGGTAAAGCAGAGGGAAGAAATATCGCCGATGTAGTGGAAAGCAGAGACACTGTATTAGCTACCTTGTATAAAAAGTTGTTTGTTAAAAAACTTAATAATCCTAAAATAAGTGTTATTGTTGCAAGTTATAACTATGAACAATATATTCGTGAAACATTGGACAGTTTAATTAATCAGACTTACAAAAACTTTGAAGTAGTTGTCGTAGATGATGGTTCTAAGGATAATTCTGTTTCCGTTGTGAAAGAGTATGTAAATAAATACGACAACGTATTTTTATTTACTCATGAAAATGGAAAGAATAATGGGTTGGTTGAGACAGTTAAACTGGGTATTTCTAAATCAACAGGAGAGTATATAGCATTTTGTGAATCTGATGACTATTGGGCTCCAACTCATTTGGAAGAGAAGGTGAAACTTATAAATAAGTATTTTAACCCCGAAATTGTTGTTAACGATGTTGAGTTGTTTGGAAAAAAAGATTTAGACTATGAAAAATATTTGGACAACAATTTGAGAACTTTGACGGGAGAAAAGATTAATGTCAATGTAACAATGCAAAAATACAATGTAGTTCCGACATTTTCTTGTACTATGATTCGTAAAGACATTCTTACAAAATGTGATTTCGATAGTGTTGTTGTTGCTTGGACAGACTGGTGGATATATAGGCAGATTTTGTCTGTTGCTCCGTTATATTATATTCCGCAAAAGTTAACGTTTTGGAGATTGCACGATAGTTACAACAGTTCTGAAAAATCTGTCGAATATATGAGAAAATATAATGAATTTATTGTATATAGTAATGCGATTATTACTAAACATAATAAGAATTTTAACTCAATACTGGAGAATAATGAAAATTGTCAACTCATCAAGTCATCAGATTTATTTGATGAGAAATGGTATTTAGAGCAGTATAAGGATGTAAGAGATATGCATATATCCGCATCTTATCATTATAATATGTTAGGATGGAAGAAAGGTTATAATCCTTCATCTAAGTTTGATACAGAGGCATATTTGAATTTGTACCCGGATGTTAAAGAATTGGATGTAAGCCCGTTGGTTCATTATATTAAACACGGCAAAAAAGAAGGAAGATCATGCATTTCTTGCATTCACAAACCAAAATTTTATAACACAAAAAATATTTCTGACAGAAGATATAAGAGAAATATATTGCTTGTTTCACATATGTTGAATCATACAGGTGCTCCGGTTTTATTGAAACAAGTTGCTGAATTGTTGAATAAGAAACGATATAAAGTAACGGTTTTATCACCAAAAGACGGAGATCTCAGAGATGAAATTTTGCAAGTTGGAGCTGATGTTATTATTGATCCGAATGCATTTGCAAAAGAGCAAGATTGCGAATATTTGAAAAAGTATAATTTTGCTTTTTGTATTTGTAACACATATATTAACGCTTTGATATATAGTTATTTATCTAAATTTATTCCGTCAATTTTGTGGATACACGATAATCTTAATGAAAAGACAGCTAATTTGATTATGCCTGTATTATCTACCTCGAAAGACATATATGCAGCCAGTAAATTAACTAAATCATATATGGTTCCGTATAATAAAAATATTAAGATTTTGACTTATCCGGCAAATGATGTAGTAGGGCAAATAAGCAAGCGTAATAATGACAAAAAACGCAAAACTCGTATTGCGGTTTGTGCTGCTCTGCAACCGAGAAAAGGACAAGATATTTTCATTGAAGCTATTAAAATGTTGCCGGATGGTATTCGTGAAAATGCCGAATTCTTACTTTTGGGAGAAGAAGGCCAGATAGGGTATAAAGAGATACTGGAAAATATGTGCGTAAATACACCAGAGATTAAATTCGTCGAAGCAATTAAAACGCCGAAAGAATATCATAATTTTATTGATGGGTTAGATATTTTGTGTTGTCCGTCTCGTGAAGATCCTTGTCCGTTGGTGGTATTGGATGCGTTTATGCATGGTGTTCCGGTGATAGTTTCTGACCACGTGGGACAGAAAGATATTATTCGCAATAAAAAAGATGGTTATATTTTCAAAAACGAAGATATAGACGAACTGTCACAAATACTTAATCATTTAATTGTCAGTAAAGAATATTTGTTGTTGAGAACTAAATCACGTGCCATTTTTGACCGTAATTTTTCTGATAAGACGTTCTTAAATGATTTATTCAAAATTATGGAGGAAAAATGCGCAATATAGTTATAATAGGCTCAGACAGCTATTTGGCAAACGGAATTGATAAGCAGTTTGGTCAGGCTAATATCAGTTTTCTGGAATTCAATACGTGGCAACAAAATGTTGATTTGATGAAACAGGCTGATTATGTTATTTGTTTTGCAATTCATCCTGATTTTATGAAAAGAGATATGGATTGTTCTGAAGTTCTTGATACCCAAATTGCAACTGCTATTAAAGATTCTAATGCTAAGTATGTATTTATGAGTTCTCGCAAGGTTTATGGTACAACAAATGATTGTGTGGTTCATAAAGAAATGGATAAAGCGGAAGGATTCGATTTTTATTCGATAAATAAAGTAAAGGTAGAAAAAGAATTATACAAAATATTGGGTGACAGATTATTGATTTTACGAATCGCCAATATATTGGGGGAACCGGTGCAAAGAACTGGGTATAAAACATTTATAGGTTGGATATGTGAAAATTATATTCAAACCGGTAAATTGATTGTTACGCAAAATGCGGATGCAATTAAAGATTTTATACCGAAAAGCTTTTTACATCATGCAATCGCTTCGTTGATTGAAAATAATGTAACTGGTACTTATAACATTTCCTCCGGATTAGGTACAAGTGTTGAAAAAGTGCTTGCAGGATATGTCGGAAAAGAAAATCTGATATTGCAGGGTAATGATAAAGAAAAGCAAGACCAGTTTGTTTTGAATAATGAAAAATTATTAAAAGCAACCGGATTGTCAATTTCTGAAGATGATATAGATAAATATTTGTTGCAATGTAGGAAAATATTGGATAAATACAGAACAATGATTTAGATAAATTGAAAGGAAAAAATAAAATGGAAAAAACTAAAATAGAAACTAAAAAAACAAACAAAACGTTGATGAATATGATTTGCGGTGCGGTGGTTGCAGTGATAGCCACGGCAGCAAGTTATAGTTATTGGCACGATACTAATATCAGAGTGACTTTCCACGCAGATAGCGAAAAGGACATTAATTATCAGGTATTTTATACCGATGATTCTAATCATTATAGAAATACTGAATTACAAAATATTAAAGCTGGTTCAAACTGTGTTAAGATAATATTGCCAACAGAAGTAGTTAAAAGTTTTCGCTTGGATCCGGGATCTAAATCAGGGAAATTAACTATCAAAAAACTTAAAGTTTCTGGTAATGAGACTGTAGAATTTACAGATTTTGATAATTACAAGTATATGAATATAAAAGAACATACAGTAAATGAAGATGGCTCTTTGACTATAGTTTCAGATCACGTTGACCCATACATTGTTACTACCGAAAAGTTGGAAATTTATCCTGGTGATGATTATGATTGGCTTCGTATGGGCTTGATTGCCGGTGGTTCGTTTATCGTTGCTTTCTTGCTGGCAATGCTCATTAACAGAAAGAAAAAGTAATAAATATCCTGATTATCATAAGCCCCTTTCGGGGCTTATGATATATTCACTCACAAGAGCTGAAAATGTTAAAAGCGTTGAACGATATATTACGGAAACAGAGGATACAATATGTATTGACCGTATTGTTAACCGTGGTGATTCTGTATTTCACTTCGGCGGTGTGGTATAGGGGAATTGTACTGTCATTTAACGCTCAAGCAGATAAAAATATTCAATATCAGATATTTTACACCGAAACTCCCGAACAAGATTTTAATGAAAAACAATCGATAAAAAAATATGTTATAGACGGCTTGCAAAAAGTGAAAATCGGTTTGCCGATTGGAAAAATCGCAAAATTGCGTTTGGCTTTCGGTAGTATGCCGGAAAGGTTGGAAATATCAGACATTCAGATAAAAGGCACTGGCAGATTAGATCTTGAATATAATGAATTCGCCAAAAATGAGATAGACTTTTCTACGGTTCAAGATGGTAAATTTATAATATACTCGTATAAGGATAATCCTTATATAACATACAAAAAAGACCTTAATCTGGTTCGTAATAACAGGATAGACTGGTGTCGCCTGATTATTATTACGGTTTTGGCGTTATTTTTTGTGTTCAAGTTAACAAAATATCTGGTAGATGAACGATATTCCAAGATAGATGTAATATTGATAGCGGTGTTTTTTGCGTTGTTATTTTTGCCGATGAGCCATATATCCGATGCCAGAAGGTCGGAAAAAGAGTTTCGTATGCTTGCTACAAAACCGCAAATTTCAATTTATAACGAAAATAAAAAGAGTTACGGCGAACAATTTAATGCGTGGTTTAGTGACCATTTTTTCGGCAGAGATGAATTGTTGGGATTGCATCGTCTAGTTGAAAGAATGAACAATATTTTGTTGAGCAATATTACGTATTACAATCAAAAAACAAAATGGATTTTTCATAAATCTGCCTTAGGTGAAGAGCTGGCGGACGAAAAGAAAAAGGAAATCTTTAATGCTTTGGAAGAAATTAATAACTTTGCCAAGGCAAACGGAGCTAAATTTTACTTATTTATCATTCCTCACAAAACGGATATTTATGTTAAATCTAACTTAATATACGCAATAGATGAACACAGAATATATGGTGATTATATTGATTATTTGCAAAAAAATGCCGATTTTCCGGTTGTATATTCGTTAGACGTATTGAAAAAAGCTGCGGAAAAAGACTATGTGTTCTTCAAAAGAGACCATCATTGGACAGAGTGGGGTGCATATAACGGGTACAAGTTACTGATAAAGAATATTGAAAAAGATTTTGCCAATGTACCGTTGCTGACTGAAAAAGACTATGCAATTTCATATTCTCATAAAATCCGAAATGATTGGAATCGAGAGTTTAAGGATAACGATACCATTATGGATATGAATATTTCAGATGATGATGAGTATAAATATTATGAAATAGCGTCTGTCGGAGAGGTGTCTCCCAATGTAATAGATATAGAAAATTACAAAATAAAAGAGTTTTATAATGAAAATTCGCCGAATGATTTGAAAGTTATTTTGGCGGGTACCAGTAATAATGAAAATTTTTTGCAATTTTTGCCGTATAGTTTCAGAGAATTAAGATATTTGCGCTTTAATACCGTGAAGGGTGTCAAAGCGGAAGATGAGTATAAGCTGATGAAACGATATAAGCAGTATATTCTTGAACATAAACCGGATATTTTAATATTATCCATTATTGCGGATAATATAAGCGAACTTGGTAACTTAAGTAAAGAAAATTAGAGGGTGACATAATAGCAGAAACTCAAATAGATTGGTGTTTGCTTATTATAATATCGGTATTGTTATTTTTATCGATATACAAGTTTGTTTTATGTTGGCGCTGTTTTAATAAGAATAAGCAATATTCATTGACAGATTTATTTATGATAACTGTGTTTTTTGCGCTGTTGTTTGTTCCAATGAGCCATATTTCTGACGCTGAAAAGTCCGAGCAAGAAAATCGTATGCTTGCTCAAAAACCGCATATTTCAATTTATGATGAAGACGGAAATAATTACGGAACACAATTTGACGCTTGGTATAATGACCACTTTTTTGGCAGAGATGCGATGAATTATTTATACAATTACATAAAGTTCTATATAAATCCACAGGGCGAAAATCATAAGGCTATGGTCGGGCAAAACGGTTTTTTGTGGTTGAAGTGGGATAATCATATAAAAATGTTCCAAAATAATGATTTATTTGATGCAAAACAATTGAAAATTATCGGCGAAAATATAAATAAATTTGTTAATAATGCCCAAAAAGCTGGGGTTAAAAATGTATATTTTATGCTAAGCAATGATAAAGAAAGTATGTACCCTGAATATTATCCGTCATATATGAAAAAAGTCGGTAAAGTATCTCGTTTGGAACAACTTATTGAGTATATGCACTCCAAATATCCGCAAATTAAGATTCTGAATTTTAGAAATAAATTTGAAGAAATAAAAAAGAAGAATACTGTTTTTTTCAAAACAGGCACGCATATGAGTAATATTGGTACTTTCTATGAATATTATTTTTTGGTAAATGCAATAAAACAAGATTATCCTGATTTAGATATATTAACTCCGGATGATTTTGATACAGATATTTCTGATGATATAGAAAAAGCCGGAACAGATATAGATATATATAAAGAATTTGTTGTGCTTCCAAGATATGCAAAATCTAATTTCAAAAATAAAATATTGCGAATGAAATCTGGCAGACATAAAGAGTTTAAGTACATTGATGATTTCAATATTTGCGTAGATAAAAAATACTACAAATACTATATTGACTGCCTAAGAGGAGAAAATACAAATATCAACAACAAATTGAAATTGTTTATAATAGGTGATAGTTTTTCGGTGGGGTATGCGAGGTATTTGTTTGAAACGTTTTCGAAGGTAGATAGGGTATTTTTCGGAGAGGGTGGAGACTTCTTTTTTCCGGAAGATATTGTAAGGGTATTTTATGATAACATTCCGGATATTTTTATTGTGGAAACTACCGAGCGCTTTTTACCGCGCTTTTTAACTCTGGAATTTCCCAATAATCCAAATGTGGATAATTGATAAGTACCGTCAATATAAATTTTGCTTGCAATATAGGGACGATGTGGTAGGCTTTATGCTGAATTAAGACTTGTGGAAACTTCAAAGAAAATGCTAAAATCATTAGGAAACATAACTCAAGGATATTTGGCGAAAAGTTCTATAACTTTATTGTTGGTGATTTCTGTCGGTATATTTGCAACCTGTGCGTTGATTTATCAGTTTATCTGCAGAGACGGATTATGGTACGATGAGCTATGCTTGGCGCACAATTTGATAATCCGAGATTTTTATGGATTGTTCAAGCCGTTGGATATCAGTCAAGTGTCTCCGATAATGTTTTTATTAATTGAAAAATTAATGTTAAATTTATCACCATTTAATGACAGTTTAACTGATTATGTCTTACGCATTTATCCGTTATGTTGCGGTTTGGGAGTTGTTATCCTTTATTATCCGTTAATCATAAATATAACCAAATCCAAAATTATTGCCTTATTTGCCTATGCATTGTTGGTTTTGAATCCGGTGTTTATTTATTATACTTCCGAAGTAAAACAATATATTTGCGAACTGTTTTATGCTGTTTTATTGCTGTATTTTTGGTCAAAACCGAGAAATAAGTGGAATTTGCAACAATGCCTGTTTATGATATTTTTGGCAACTTTGGGAATCTGGAATTCCTATACGATATGTTTTGTTATCTTACCGATAGCTTTGTGGGATGGATGGGAGTTATTCAGATTATGCAGATATGATGTTAAGAGCTTTTTATTTACTAAACAATTGCGTTTCTATGTGTTGCAATATGGCGTAATTTTACTGATGTTGCTGGGGTATTATTTTGTTTTTTTATATAATCATCCCGCACAGTCGTATATGAAAAATTTTTGGCAGGTATACTACGATGCGTTTTTGACAATATCAAATGCAATTACGTTAATAGATAAAGATATATACTTTTATTATGGCAAAATACCGATGGTATTTTTTCTTCTGGGCTTTTTCAGTATGTTCTTTTTGAAAAATAAATTTCCGGTATTTCTTTCCGGTTGCTTAATAGGAGTACATTGTTTTTTCTCTTATTTGCATGTTTATCCTGCTTTGGAAAGGTTCATTTTTTATTGGATGGTTGTTATACCGTTGCTTTTATCTTGTTTGTTGTATCGGTTGCTGCGTATAAACAAAAGCTTGAAAAAAATAATACACATTAATGCTGTAATATGTACTTTTATAATTGTCATTATTGAAATGGCGAAAATTTCATTGCCTATCTATTTATACCCTAATAATGAATATCCACGCTCCGCATTGGAATTTATTTCTGAAAATTATGTTTCGGGCGAGACTGTGCTTCATCACCGGTTTTTACTTCCTAATACCTACATTGAAAAATATTATCTTTTGAACGTAGATAAAAGCGATCTTATACCGATAAAAATAGAAAATGGGGAATGGTTACCGGTTATGGAACAACAACTTAAAAAATCCGATAAAAATAAAATATGGTTGTTACTGCCATATAACACAGTCGAAGAAATTAGAAATGATATTGATAAATATACCACGGAAAATGATATTCCATTATCTTTGGATTGTAAAAGATTTGATTTTGAGTGGGTATGTTTAATTGAACATAATATAGAGCATACGGATATATCGGTGCAAGATACGAATGATTTAACTAATGAATATTAGAGTGTTGTATAAGCATAAATTTCGCTTGCAATATGGCAATAGTGTGGTAAGTATTTGGAAAATAAAAAAAGTTATACGGGCATCATTTTTCTGTCATACCGGCCACCGCAATGTTGTCATACCGGATTTAGTCCGGTATCTCACAGAAAAGCGGCAAAGATCCCGCATCAAGTGCGGGATGACTGAAAAAGGAAATGACTTTAGAAATAGTAAGGGACTGAAATAAGATGATAAAGTCGATAAAGAAGATATCCAAGAAACACTACATACAATGCGGATTAGCTGTATTGCTGACCGGATTGGTATTATATTTTACGTCAGCATTATGGAGTAATAAAGCGGTTATAGTATCTTTTAATGCCGAGGCAAAGAAAGATATAAATTATCAAGTATTTTATACCGAAGCAAAAGGGCAAGGTATGGATGAGAAGCATTCTGTAAGAAAGAATATAAAATCAGGAAGTCAAAAAATAGAAATATTGTTGCCGATTGAAAGGGTTGTCAAAATTCGTTTAGACATAGGTAGTAATCCTGGAGAAGTAGTAATATCCGATTTGCAAGTAAAAGGTGGTAAAAATGTAAAACTGAACTACAATGAATTTAATAAGAATCAGATAGATAAGTATGAAATAAAAGGTAATAAATTATATATATCATCAAATCAAGGTGACCCATATATATGGTATAAACAGGAACTTAATTTACCGGCAGGAATGCAGATAGATTGGTGTAGATTTATTATTATATCTGTATTAGCATTTTTACTGATGTATAAGTTT
>OMQI01000001.1 GCA_900313185.1 uncultured Rhodospirillaceae bacterium | reverse complement strand
GCCGATGCTTTCGGTACATTCGGGGCATTGAACGGCAATATTTTTGCTGATGAAGTTGATTTCGCCAAAGATTATATTGACGAAGCCCGTCGCTATTATACCAATATTGTCGGTAAATACGGCCCGCAAGTGCAAAGCGTTTTGAAAAAGGCAGCGGCTTTGGATATTAAAATTATTTGTCCTTTGCACGGATTTATCTGGCGTGATAATTTGAACTATTTTGTTGAAAAATACTCCAAGTGGTCAGCATATGAACCGGAAGATAAGTCGGTGCTTATTGCCTACGGCTCGATTTACGGCAATACATACGATGCAGTTATGGTATTGGCGACAAAATTGGCCGAGCAGGGGATTAAAAATATTAAGATGTATGATGTTTCTAAAACTCACGCCTCTTACATTATAAGCGAGGCTTTTCTTGCTTCGGTAATTGTGTTAGCTGCGCCTACTTATAACGGCGGAATTTTCGTTAATATGGATAACTTATTGCACGATATGGTAGCTCACAATTTACAAAATCGTAAATTTGCGATTATCGATAACGGAACTTGGGCGGCAATGGCCGGTAAGCAAATGAAAGATTTATTGGCACCGCTCAAAAATTGCACATTTATTGAGCCGCTGATTTCTTTGAAATCGGCACTCAAAAAGGAACAAATAACGGAAATTGAAACACTTGCAGCGGCAATTAAAGCTGATTTATAAGCTTTTAAGCGCTTGTAAGACTTCTTCAACGTGGCCGGCAACTTTGACTTTGCGCCATTCTTTAATAATGTCGCCGTTTTCGTTTAAGATAAATGTTGAGCGCTCAATACCCATATATTTGCGTCCGTACATTGATTTTTCTTTCCAAACACCGTATTCTTCGGCGAGTTTGTGCTCGGTATCGGCAACCAAAATAAAATTCAGATTTTGCTTTTGCTTAAATTTAATATGGCTTGATATGCTGTCAGGACTGACGCCGATTACTTGAGCCATTGTTGTTAAACGGTTGACATTATCTCTGAAATCGCAGGCTTCTTTAGTGCAACCTGAAGTATTATCTTTGGGATAAAAATATAATACGGTAATTTTACCTTTAAGCACTTCTTCACTAAGTTCAAAAATTTCTCCTTTGCAGTCAATGGCTTGTAATTTCATTTTATGTCCTCCTGTTAGTGTTACACAGATAATATATGATAAAAGTGTGGAGAAAAACAAAAATTAGCTTTTATCTACAAGCTAAAAACAATAAGCTGAAACAGTACTTTTTATTGAGGAGGTATTTGATGAAGAAATATATTGCAGAAATGTTCGGAACATTTGTTTTGGTGTTTATAGGTTGCGGAACGGTAGTGTTTTCAGCGACTCAGGTTGGTAATGTAGGAATAGCACTGGCATTCGGTTTGGCTTTAACGGCAATGGTCTATGCTATCGGACCGGTTTCGGGAGCACACGTGAATCCGGCTGTGACTTTAGGTGTTTTGTGTTCCGGCAGAATGAGTGTAAAAAATGCCATAGGTTACATTATTTTTCAGTTTTTGGGTGCAATAGCCGGAGCAGCCATACTCTTGCTTATGCTATCCGGCCATTTAACCGGATATGATGTTGCTACTCAAGGTTTGGGACAAAACGGTTGGGGAGAAGGCTACGGCAGCGGTTATGATATTATAAGTGCCGCTATTTTTGAGTTTATCGCTACTTTTATATTTATTAAAGTAATACTTAAAACCACTGAAGGAGATTTGAAAATTGCCGGTGTTGTTATCGGTTTGACACTTGTTGTTTTGCATATTTTAGGTTTGCAGATTACCGGTGTTTCGGTGAATCCGGCGCGCAGCTTCGGTCCGGCATTGTTTGTCGGCGGTAAAGCAATGAGCCAGTTATGGCTGTTTTTAGTTGTTCCAGCTGTTGCCGGCATTTTGGCCGGATTATGTTCACGTTTTTGCTGTAATTGCGGTTGCAAAAACGGACAATGTGAAATAAGAGGCAGAAAACCAGAATACAATAATTCGGAAAAAAAGTCGACAACCTATCGCCGTTCTCAAGGTTATCATGCGTCTCGCCGCAATAATAATTCCCATAAACAAGCGGCAAAATGATGCTTAAATGTAATAAAAAGGCTTCCGGAAGGAAGCTTTTTTATTACAGATATTGTCTTTTCCCGATTATAGCTGAATTCAAAAGTGAAAAATCTGTACGCTTAGTGTTACTTTGTAACACATCTCTTCCTCGTTTTCCCATACTGCTGTTTTCCAAGACAGATTTAAATATATTATGGGCGTAATTGTATTGCGATGCCAAATTAGGCGTATTTACATTGCTTAAGCTATGACCGAATTCTTCATCTTTAAACACTTTAGTGTTTTCATTATCGCAGATTACGGTTTTTTCCGGCATTTTTAATGCTATTACAAAGTTTTGTTTGTCCGGCATAATACTTATGCGTGCCGCATCATCTTGGCGACGGCATTTTGTTCTTTCATATAATTCGTGGTTATTAAGATTTACAAAAGGTTCACGACAATTGGTGTCATTTGCTTTGTTGGTATAAAAGTGAACACCGGAGTAATATAATTTTTCACGAGGCGGTAAAAAGCCGTATGAGGTAACAAATACGTTTTTCATAGCTTTTTCGGCAATTTCTTTTCCGTATATCTGCTCGGTGATATTGTGTAATACATTAAGACAACGGTGTGCATTAGCCGTTCCTGCACAATAGCTGAAAATGGTAATGTTTCTGAAATTGGCATTTAATTCTTCGGCAGAATATTTTTCGGTGGCTACTATTTTTCCGTTATCTTCAAATTTAATATTTTTAGCTATAAATTCAGCCCAGTGATTTTTTACAAATTCCACGTCTTCAGGTTCATAAAAATCATTGCCGTATTTTAGTGTTTTCAGCAGTGATGTAATGTTGGAACATCTCGATTTTTGTATCGGATAAAATACCGCATATGCATCAACTTTTTTCCCGAAAATGTCAGGATTATCCAACGATTTGCGCATATTTTTGTATATCCACGTATTAAGCATTTGCTCGTTATCTTTCAAGCGGAAAGGCATAAAAAGATACAAATTGTGTCTTGATTTGTTGCTTTGTGTTACCGGCTGATAAGTGGCATTTTGCAAACCGGAAGATAAGTCTATTTTCCAAGAACAATAATTCACGCTGTTATCGAAAACTCTTTTATCATCAAGATGATTGTTGCAGGCGACAACGTAGCGGCTGGAAGCTTCAAACAGGTTAATCAAGTCGGTGTCAACCGCATATTTTTGCTTCAGTTCCGACAGTATGGTTTGGGCATCTCTCATATATCCACGCAAGAAAAGTGCGTATTCAAAAAGTTTATGTTCATCAAACAGATACTTTTGATAGATTATCGGCTTTTGTCCCGATGCCTTCATAAACCTATTGAGCGAGTCCATAAACAGCTTAACTCGTGGTTCAAAGTTATTAATCTGCGTAGGAGTATATATTGCAGACTTTAAAACATCTGTTTCCAGCGCATTTTTAAATATTTTTGCAAACGGGTTATCAATCATTGTCTTTGTCCGTGCCGTTTATTAAATTCACCTTTGATGGTATGGTTATTTTATTAATTTTTACTTACACGTCACATCACATTGCGTTAACAATTGTTTCTGTGCATAAAAAAAACGCCTTCAAAAATGAAGACGTTTTTTACTGAGATAATAGGTGAATTATAATCCCCATTCTCCACCGTAGGAAGCCTCTATACCGAGAATGGTGCTGCTACCGTATTTTTTAGAACCTCGGTCTTGTGCACGGAAGTATTGAACATACGGTCCCATTTTGAAGCCGCCATACACATCAACCATCATATTGCCTTTAAGACTGTATTCATACTCAAAGTCTTTGGCATTGTAGGAGCTGTATTTAACATAATCACGGAAGTAAGTGTCTAAATTGAAATTTACGCCTTCACGCAATTGATAAGCTCCTTTAAGGCCGATTTCATATGCCAGTTTAGTGGTTTTATCGTGTTTGTAGGTAAAATCATATTCGCCGACAATCGCCGCATATAAACTTTCGATATATTTACCGTCAAACAATTTTAAACCGGTCATACCTCTGGCTATTTTGGTGCGTGGCGCATCATCGTTCTTTTCAAATTCGGTTTGGTAAGCCAAATCAACGAACGGACCGACGTAAGCATCCCAATATTTCCACGTTTTATGAGCAAAATCGGTGGAAAGCAAGATTTTATCGGCTGTTTCATTGGTGATATTCTGACCTTCTTTCGGGCGTAACTTGGTTTTGCCGTACTCGGCAAATAAATTGTTTTCCCATTTGAATTTTTCTTGTCGGTCAATTAACGAAAAATCCAAAATACCCTTGGTCACGGTTTCACTGTCACCGCTGAGTTCGGCATTAGGTGAATCTGCATATTCTTCCGAATTTTTCACTTCGGTTGAGGTTAATTCCAAGCCGGCTTTTTTCAAAACGGCAGACCAGCCGTAAGCTTTTTCCTCGGTTTCTTCGGCATAAGCCGCATTGGCGGCTACGCACAAAATCAATGCCGGTAAAAGCAAAAAACGCAATTTATTATTCATAGTTCCAGTCCTTTTTTATGATTATCGTTTGTCGGCAGTATATGTCTGATAAGTTAATAAAATATTTATGCCGGCATGGCTTGAAATTTGTACTGCTTTATGGTATGAGGTAACCAAGGGGAAGAAAATTGAAAGAATTTACGAAAAACAAAATAGATACTTTAGCCGATGTGTTTTGTGCATGGATTGGCGGTATTCCGGAAAACGATAATGAAATCAAAAGTTTTTTGAATAAAAACATTGATTTAACAGAGTTGTTGAATCATCGTGATATAGAGCATATTGTGCATTATCACGCCTTTTTCCCGAAAGAAACGTTGAAAGCGGTGTATTCGTTGCTTCCGCCTCAAGTAACTTTGGCGGACGGGCGAAAATTTGCAATTTTTGAAAATACTTTTGCAAAGTTGAATAAGGCCGAAAGCAAACATTTCGGCAGCATCATTGTAAATGTTGATATGTCACGGGCATACGCTGTTTTTATGCGTAAGTATGTCGGTAAATATCAGCATATGAAAAAGAACTACAATAAGTATCGTGGTGCTAACCAGAAAATTTTGTATCCTGATTTGCAGAAAAAATGTTATCATCGCAGACGAGCCAATATGACGCCGGAAGAATTGGAATTAAGCAGAAAAAAATCTCGTGAATATCGTCGTAAATGGCGAGCCGAACATCCCGAAAAAATGGCGGTAGAAGCTGAAAAACAAAGAACAAGGCGGCAAAATCGCAGCCTGTTGCAAGTAATAAACGACCGTATTACTTCCCGAAAGGCAAACAGAGCATACAGGGAAAACAATCGTGAAGAAATCAGAGAACGCCGCAATAATGACAGAGCCCGTCTTAAAGCTGAAAATCCGGAATTGCTGAAAGAAATGGATCGTAAACATAATGCGGCGGCCAATCGTACGCAAACTTGCCGCACATATTATCAAAAGCATAAGGAAGAAATAAACAGAAAAGCACGTAATAACCCGAAAGTTCCGACTTATAAACGTCGCTATCAAAATAAAAAGCGTTGGCAGGAAAAGACGGGAGTTAAAGTGATGTCTTTACTGCAAGCGATTATTTCCGCTAAGCAACGCAACAAATAATACAAAAATTTAGAAAATCTTAATCAAACTGTGGTTTATTACCATCAGATTAATCTGTATTACGAGGATAAATAATGACAAATAATTCTGCTGTTATAAATTCTTTGGTGCCTATGGTTATTGAACAGACACCGAAAGGAGAACGTTCGTTTGATATTTTTTCACGCTTGTTGAAAGAAAGAATTATATTTTTAACCGGCGAAGTTAATGATGAAGTTTCGGCGTTGGTATGTGCTCAGCTTTTGTTTTTGGAAGCCGAAAATCCGAAAAAGGACATAGCTTTATATATCAATTCACCGGGTGGAGTGGTTACTTCCGGTTTGGCAATGTATGATACGATGCAGTATATATCTTGCGATGTGGCAACAATTTGCGTCGGTCAGGCTTGCTCTATGGGCTCATTCTTGTTGGCGGGTGGAGCCAAAGGTAAAAGATATTCTTTACCTAATTCGCAGATTATGATTCACCAGCCTTCCGGCGGAGCTAAGGGGCAGGCTACAGATATTGAAATTCAGGCAAAACTGATT
>OMQI01000073.1 GCA_900313185.1 uncultured Rhodospirillaceae bacterium | reverse complement strand
TGAAAAAAGTTAAAGATTTAACCGGAAATCGCAAAGTTAAGACCTTAAAAATGAAAGATGTTCAGAAGGTCGGTAAAAAGAATATGACGCAAAATCAGACGGCGGAACTCATATTGAAGAAGTCGGGACAGACTGCTAAACTTTCGGAGATTAAGAGACAAACTAAATCAGCTCCGAGTAATAATAATGAAAATGGCAAACAACAGCCGAAAAAATCTTATGCTAAAGAGATGAAAGAGCTTTTGCGTCAGTCTATGAAGAGAAATGAGAAAATACATTAAAATTTCACTGTTGGCAGATAGTTGAAAAATAATATAATTGGAATATCGGAGGTGCAAAAAGCTGAAATGCAGTATTTTTATCAAAACAGCAGTTCACGGGATTTGATAGTGTTTTTTTCCGGCTGGGGGTGTGATTATAACCAGTTTACCAATTTGCACGATAAAAAGGATATTCTGATATTGTATGATTATCAGGATTTGAATTTGGATTTTGATTTTTCGAAGTATGATAATATTTATGTTATTTCGTATTCCGCCGGTGTCTTTATTGCCTCTATTATGGCTGACAATATTCCGAATGTTCGGCAGAAAGTAGCGTTGTGCGGTAATCCGTATTTATTTGATGAAACTTTGGGTTTATCTGAAGAAATTATCAATGTTTTCAAAGAAATTAACTTGGATAATTATTTGGAATTTCGCCGCAAATATATGGTTATTGATGATGCGGAATATGAAAAATATAATGAGCTGGCATCATTACGCACGATTGCAAGTTGTGAAAATGAACTGAGCGCAATTTACAAATTGTACGGTAAATATAAAGATAAAATTAATCCTGAATTTGATAAGGCAATTGTGGCAGAAAACGATTTAATATTTAACTTGCAGGTACAAAGGGATTTTTATAAAGAAAAGTTGCAGATAATACCAAACTCAAGACATCACATATTCTTCAGGTTCAATAGTTTTGAAGATATGTTGGATATTTAACAAGTGAGAGTTTATGATAATTTTAATTACAGGGGCATCACATACCGGAAAAACTTTGCTGGCACAAAAAATGCTGGAAAAGTATCACTTTCCGATTTTATCGCTAGATTTGCTGAAAATGGGGTTGATCCGCAGCAAGCAGACCGACTTAACCGCTCTTGATGATAACAAACTGACGGATTATTTGTGGCCGATTGTGCGGGAAATGATTAAAACCGCCATCGAAAACAAGCAAAATCTAATCGTTGAGGGCTGCTATATTCCGTTTGCTTGGCGGCAGGATTTTAGCGAGGATTATCTGCCAGAAATCAAATATATCTGTCTGATTATGAGCCAAAATTATATTTTAAATCATTTTGCGGACATTAAAAACCATGCCAACGTTATCGAACAACGGCTGGATGACAGCGATTTTACGCAAAAAGAAGCCTTAAAGGACAATGAGTGCATTTTGCAACAGTGTCGAAAGTATGATCTGCCGTATCATTTGATAGATAAAGAATACAACTTGGATGTAGGAGAGTATTGATGACAAAGGCAACGAAACCTAACCCGAATACAATATTTCCTGTTCCGAATATCAAAACGGTAACCTACGTCAAGCCGACAATTAAAAATCCCAACATTAAAGTTGGTGATTTTACTTATTTTGCTGATATTGATTTTGAAAAACACGTTACCCACCACTATGAATTTAATGGTGATAAGCTGATTATCGGTAAGTTTTGCCAAATCGGGGCAGGTGTTGAATTTGTAATGAACGGTGCCAATCATCAGATGAATGCTGTTTCTACATATCCGTTTTATATTATGGAAGGCTTTGAACAAGAAGTTCCTCTTAAACAAGATATGCCATTAAAAGGCGATACAATTGTCGGAAATGATGTGTGGATTGGGCAAAATGTAACTATTCTTGCAGGAGTGCATATCGGTGATGGTGCAATAATCGGTGCTAACAGTGTGGTTGGTAGCAATATTGAGCCTTATACGATTGTGGTTGGAAATCCGGTAAAACCGGTGCGCAAAAGATTTGATGACGAATTGATAGAGTTGTTGCTGAAATTCAAATGGTGGGATAAGAGTGTTGAGGAAATTAACGAACTGATACCGCTTTTGACTTCCGGCGATTTGAAAAAGGTTAAAGCCGAAATTAAAAAAAGATGTAAGTAATGGAAATTGTTGATGTTATAGACCATACATTTTGAGATAATATCAAAACTGTGCGTATCACTGAAAGTTAAGATTTACATTTGTAAAAAAATATATTAGGATAAGGTAGTTTAATAATTTATTGGGGAAAAAATATGGAAAACCAATACTATACCTTAATGGAAAAGCAGGACTTTTTTGAAATAATCGAAAATAAATACGGCGAGTTGGCTATTTTTATTGATGCTCGTGACGGTGAGCCGAAAGAGCCGTTGTTGCAATTTGACGGCAAAAAGACTGCGTTGCTTAAAAGAGATGATCGTCGTTCCATTATCTTGGATAATGTTGATGCCGAAACCAGAGGCGTGTTGTCTGAAGCCGAGGTGGTGATGATTGTTGAATTGCACGGCGAAGTAGTGCAAAGAGTATATGCTGTAGAGGTAGAGAATGTGGAAGATATTGTTTTGAACGGTCGTCGCATTCGTGCCGATGAAATTTTCCGTGCTAAAAGCAAAGATGAATTGCTTAAGTCATTCGGCGCTGTTAAAACATGGACAGGCGGTATGACAAAATGATAGGGTTGGTTTTTGTTACCCACGGCAATTTGGCTTCGGAGTTTTTGGCGGCAATGGAACACGTTGTCGGCAAACAAGAGAAAGTTGCTTGTGTTTGTATAGGTCCCGATGATGATATGGATGCCCGCCGTCAGGAAATTCTGACTAAGGCCAAATCGGTTGACGACGGAAACGGTGTATTGCTTCTAACCGATATGTTTGGCGGAACTCCGTCTAATTTAGCGATGTCGGTTATAGGACACGGTAATTTTGATGTGATTGCCGGTGTTAATTTGCCGATGCTGATAAAATTAGCCAGTGTTCGTAAAGATATGCCGCTTGCAAAATGTGTCGATTGTGCGCAGGAAGCCGGTAAAAAGCATATCAATGTTGCTTCTCAGCTTTTGAACGGAACATCTAAATGAGTATTGTCGAAACCTCGTTGGTGATATGCAATCAAAAGGGTTTGCACGCCCGTGCGGCTGCGGCGTTCGTTAAGTGCGTTTCACTCTATAATGCCGAAGTTATAGTGGAAAAAGACGGGCAGAGTGCTGATGGCTATTCCATTTTAAGTTTGATGATGCTGGCTGCTTCCAAAGGAACTACCATAAAAGTTAAAGCAGAGGGTGAAGATGCTCAAGCGGCAATAGATGCCATTTCGGCGTTGGTGAATGCAAAATTCGGTGAAGAACAGTGAAAGATAGGGCTTTGCGTAACAAAACAATATCTTTGAGCTCTAAAGAAGAGATTGCTTTGGCTGGGCAGGCAATTAAATTTTCTCCGCAGAAAAAAATTGATGATTTGAATGATAAAATAGTATGGCAGGATACTTTTTATGCCTTACGCTATTTGCCCGACAATTTTGTGGATTTAATGGTGGTCGATCCGCCATATAATTTAACCAAAAATTTCGGTAACAGTACTTTCAGACAGATGCAAAGCGATGATTATTGCAAATGGCTTGATAAATGGCTTTCCAAGGTAAAAAGAGTGCTGAAACCGAATGCCAGTTTGTATATATGCACCGATTGGAAAAGTTCGATTATGTTGCCGCAGATTGCCTGCAAATATTTTATTTTGCAAAATCGCATATCTTGGGAACGGGAAAAAGGTAGGGCGGCACGCAATAACTGGAAAAATTGCCTTGAAGATATTTGGTTTTTCAGCAATTCCAAAGATTATAAATTTAACTTAGATGCGGTGAAAGTGCAGAAAAAGGTTTTGGCTCCTTATTGTGATAATAAAGGAACGCCAAAGGATTGGTATGAAGAAGCGGGAACAAAAATTCGTTATACCGCTCCGTCTAATATTTGGACCGATATAACTATTCCGTTTTGGTCGATGCCGGAAAATACCGAACATCCGACTCAAAAGCCGGAAAAATTGATAGCCAAGCTTATTTTGGCCTCAAGTGATGTGGGCGATATGGTATTTGATCCGTTTGTCGGTTCCGGAACCACGGCGGTGGTGGCTAAAAAATTGGGGCGCCGCTATTTGGGAATAGAACGGGAACGTAAATATGTGGCATTGGCAATAAAACGTTTGCAAGATGCCGAGAACAATAAAAATATTCAAGGATATGAAGACGGGGTGTTCAAAAACCGCAACTCGCTTTAGTTATTAACTTAGCAAAAATGCTTGAGTTTTGGATTTTTCCGCCTTATATATTGAGAAAATGTTAACAATATAATTTTGCAAAGGTTGTTAAATGAAGTTTGGAAAGAACGCACTTATTTGGATTATCGCATTTGTGGCTTTAACAGCTATTTTCAGCTATTCTGAAAATAAAAATTTCGCATCTGATTATGAAAAATTAGCTTTTTCGGATTTTATGAATAAAGTTAAAGATAAGCATGTGGCAAATGTTTCTATCAGCGGCGGAGAAATTTCCGGAAGCACTACAGACGGACGCAAGTTCGTGACTTATGCTCCGTATAGCCCGACTACGGTTGATACTTTGCTTGAAAACGATGTTAAAATTGAAGCTCAGCCGAAAGATACGTCGGGCGATACGTTTTGGAGCATTCTTATTTCATGGTTCCCGATGATATTGTTAATAGGTGTGTGGGTGTTCTTTATGCGTCAGGCCAGTGCCGGAAACAATAAAGCGATGAGTTTCGGTAAATCTCGTGCCCGTTTGATAGAAAATAATAAAAAAGTTACGTTTGCCGATGTGGCCGGAGCCGATGAATCCAAGCAAGAATTGGAAGAAGTTATCGATTTTTTGAAAGATCCGATGAAATTTCAACGATTGGGCGGTAAAATTCCAAAGGGTGTTTTGCTTGTAGGTCCTCCGGGAACCGGTAAAACCTTATTGGCTAAAGCGGTGGCCGGAGAAGCTAATGTTCCGTTCTTCTCCATATCTGGTTCCGATTTTGTGGAAATGTTTGTTGGTGTCGGAGCATCACGTGTGCGTGATATGTTTGAGCAAGCCAAAAAGAATTCGCCATGTATTTTGTTTATAGATGAAATTGATGCCGTAGGTCGTCACAGAGGCGCCGGTTTAGGCGGTGGTAACGATGAACGTGAGCAAACATTAAACCAGCTTTTGGTTGAGATGGATGGCTTTGAGCCAAATGAAAATGTTATTTTGATTGCCGCCACCAACCGTCCTGATGTTTTGGATCCGGCATTGTTGCGTCCGGGACGTTTTGACAGACAGGTTGTGGTAAGTAATCCGGATATTAAAGGCCGAGAAGCAATTTTGCACGTTCACACTCGCAAAGTTCCGTTAGCTAAAGATGTGGATTTATCGGTAATTGCCAGAGGTACTCCGGGGTTTTCGGGAGCCGATTTGGCAAACTTGGTAAATGAAGCGGCATTATTGGCGGCTCGTCGTAATAAGCGCAAAGTTACGGCGGAGGATTTTGATAATGCCAAAGATAAAGTTCTGATGGGTAATGAACGTAAATCGATGGCAATGGACGAAGAAGAGAAAAAGTTGACAGCCTATCACGAAGCCGGACACGCTATTTGTTCTTTGCACGTACCGGAAACCGACCCGATACATAAAGCTACCATTATCCCGAGAGGACGTGCTTTGGGTATGGTTCAGCAATTGCCGGAAAAAGACCAATATTCTTATACCAGAGCAAAAATGTTGTCTCGTTTGATTATTTGTATGGGCGGACGAGCCAGCGAAGAATTGAAATTCGGCTACGATAAAGTAACATCGGGAGCTTCGGCAGATATTTCCGCCGCTACGAATTTAGCTCGTTCAATGGTTACCGAGTGGGGAATGAGTGATGTTTTAGGGCCGGTTCTGTATGCCGAAAATTCCAATGAAGTGTTCTTGGGAAGAGCGGTTACACAAAATAAAAATATGAGCGAAGATACCGCTCGTTTGGTTGATGCGGAAATTAAGCGCTTATTGACTGATGCCCACGCCGAAGCAACCAGAATTTTGCAACAATATAACAAAGAATTGGAAACTTTGGCGCAAGCATTGATGGAGTATGAAACGCTTTCCGGTGAAGAAATTCGTGATGTAATTGCCGGAAAAAGTATAAATCGTGCCGATCAAACACCGGTTCCGGCGGAAAAACAAACTAAAGCTTCAGTACCTGAAGTATAAATATAAAAGAGGGAAAAATGAATTTTGCAGATTTAGGATTAAGCGAAAAAACTATAAAAGCGATTAATGAGAGCGGTATGGAAACACCTACCACGGTGCAGATTGATGTTATACCGTCGGTGTTGGCGGGAAAAGATGTGTTCACCATAGCTCCCTCAAGTTGCGGCAAAACTTGTTCGTACGTTTTACCGTTGATAGACATTATATCAAATAAAAAGTCAAAAAATATATTGATTATCACGGCAGGACCGCAACAGTCCGTTGTGGTATCCGACAGATTCGCCGTATTTAATAAATATCACGAAATAAATGAAAGCGCTTTAACCGAAAGTCAGGAAAATATAGATGATGAAGCCAACGTGATTATCGCTTCTCCTAATTTGTTGGCGGATATGTTGGAAGAAGATAAGGTTGATTTGAGCAATACCGATATTTTGGTGGTTGATGACATAAATTTAATAAAAAAGACACATCAATTGGAAAATTTGCAAAAAATTCTGAAAGTTTTGCCGGCTGATAAGCAAAATATTGTTTATACCAATCGTCGCTCCAAAGAAACTCAGGAAATTTTAGACCAGATTTTGCAAACACCGCAAGAAGTTAAAATCGATCGTAATAAAGAGCAAGAGGCTTTGCGCACCGAAGAGCCTGTGATTCGCCACCCGGCTAAACAGCAGGTTGAAAAAGAAGTATTGCCGATTAAAGAAATAGTAAAGACACCGAAAGAAAATAAAAAGAAAGCGGTTAAGAAAGAAAATACAAAAGACGCTCAGGCGATGGAATTAGTTAAAAAGTATCATACTTTCGGTCGCAATACGCCGGCGTTTTTGCTTACCGAAGTGAAACTCGCCGAAGATAATCAATAATATGCATATTTTTTATAAAAAAAACTTGAAAAAGTATGTAAGATTAGTCTATAAAGGGCGCAGAAAGTAATATATTGCACAGGAGATAATTTAATGTCAGGACATTCGCAATTTAAAAACATTATGTATAGAAAAGGGGCGCAAGATGCTAAAAAAGCGCGTGTTTTTGCTAAGCTTGCCCGTGAAATTACCGTAGCCGCCAAGAGCGGTTTGCCGGAGCCGGATAAAAATCCACGTTTACGTCTAGCTATACAGGCCGCACGTGCCGAAAGTATGCCGAAAGACAATATTGAACGTGCGATTGCCAAAGCGACTACCGTTGCCGGTGGTGCCGATTTCGTAACTATGCGTTACGAAGGTTTTTCTGCCAATAAAGTTTCGGTTATTGTTGAGGCTTTGACCGATAATAAAAACCGTACGGCCGGCAATGTTCGTACCATTTTCGGTAAGCGTGGCGGTGCTATGGGCGAAAGCGGTTCGGTTGTATTCAACTTTGAACGTATAGGTTATATTGCTTATCCGGTAAGTGTAGCCAGTGCCGATGAAATGTTTGAGGCTGCGTTAGAGGCCGGTGCCAACGAAGTGGTGTCTGATGAAGAAAATCACGAGATTGAAACTTTGCCTGATGATTTGTCGGCGGTAACTTCGGCTTTGGAAGCAAAATACGGTACTCCGTCCGCTTCCAGATTAGATTGGAAACCGGTGGTAAAAGTTGATATTACCGATGTTGATACTGCCCGTAAATTCTTGGAATTTATTGACGCATTGGAAGATGATGAAGATGTTCAACACGTGTATCACAATGCCGAAATTTCAGATGATGTGATGGCTCAACTTTCAGCGGAATAATATGCGAATTTTAGGGTTGGATCCGAGTTTATCATCTACGGGATGGGGAATTATCGAAGTAAACGGAAACCGTCTGCAATATGTTGCGGACGGTTTTATTCCAACCAATCCGAAAATGCCGATAGAAGAGCGTTTGGAACTTATTTTCAAAACTCTTTGCGAGGTAATAGAAACGTACAAACCGGAAGAGGCGGCGATAGAAAAAACTTTTCTTAACAGCAATCCGGAAACTTCGCTTAAATTGAGTATGGCACGTGGGGTAGTTATTTTATCGGCCGGACATTATGGTATTCCGTTATTTGAGTTTGAGCCGAATAAAGTCAAAAAAGCTTTGGTTGGTGTCGGACACGCCGATAAAAATCAAATAGGTATGATGGTGAAAATACTTCTTCCCGGTTGCCAACCGAAAAATAATGATTCGGCAGATGCCCTAGCGATGGCAATTACCAGAAGCCACTATCGTACAACGACGATGGCATATAAATAAAAAAATCCGTTCATGAAAGAACGGATTTTTTGTTGGAAAATTACAATTATCAGAGGCTTTGTCCACCATTGTCACGAATATTGATAAAGCCTTTATTTGGTGTTTTCTTTTCGGCTTTTGTGAAAGCATCATAATTGGTTTTAGGGTCCTTAGAAAGTTTTTCACGTGCATTTTTCATTGCTTTGGAAGTATTATTATCAGGAACGATACCATAGTTGTTATCGTTATTTTTTTCATCTGAATATATCTTTACTCCTAAATATGTACCACCTGCTATCATAGCAATTCCACCGGCCATAGCAAAAGCACGAACCACATTACCTGCTTTGCTTAAAGCTTTTTCCCACCATTTCTTTTCCGGCGCAGGAGGAGTGCGTTCAGCTTCTTTTTTTGCTGCAAATGACTTCATAAGACTTCCCAATCTCTCGGTAAGATCGTTCTTGCGCGCTTCTTCCTCTTCTTTGGAGTCTATTTTGTGGCTATTGCCGTCACTTATTCCGTCACCGTTCATATCTTTTGAATTATTTACATTTGCATCAAAAACAATAGAATTTTCCAGAATAACGGTCTCGCACTGTTTTGGGTTATCTGCTACTTGCTGTATGAATTCTTTTACATCATAAGGTTCTATACCGTTTCTTCTATATACTTCCGCCATATATGGCTGTAATAATATTTCTTCGGCAATCTTGCTTTTTTTGCTATTGCTCATTTCGAAGATATTCAACCAGTGAGATTCGATAATTTTACTATCATTAAATGTTTCCACCTGTTTCAACACATCTGAGTATGTTAAATTATCTTTATTATCAGTCATTGTAATTCTCCTCTTTCCATCTTTGCTTACAGTATAAAACAAATTTTGTCTAAAATCAAGCAAAAAATGCAAAGTTATATAAAAAAGTTGCAAAAATTATGCTGTTAAATCAACAATGAACTCGGCGTCCGTGGTTTGACGAATTTCATCAAGTGAGGAGTAGGGACTTATTTCACGTAAAATCAATTTATTATTTATTATTTCAAATACAGCTTTTTCGGTAATTATGGTATTGACCTTATGAGCAACCGTCAGAGGAAGAGTGCATTTTTGTAAAATTTTCGGTGCACCTTTGGCCGTGTGTTCCATAGCGATAATCAGACGCTTGGTGCCGACTACCAAGTCCATCGCCCCCCCCATACCGGGGGTAAATTTACCCGGAATGCACCAGTTGGCTAAATTTCCTTCGGCATCAACCTGCAAAGCACCTAAAACCGTTAAATCAATGTGTCCGCCACGCATCATTGCAAAGGCTGTTAAACTGTCAACAAAACATCCGCCATCATTAATGGTTACTCCGAAACCTCCGGCATTAATTATATGGGGATCACGATTGCTGTCATCTTGATAAGCACCAACGCCCAAAACACCGTTTTCCGATTGTACGATTATATGTACGTCATCAGATACATAACTTATGGCCTTAGTCGGAAGTCCGATACCTAAAGTGACCACATCGCCGTCCTTAAACTCTCGGGCAACACGGCGAGCAATGATTTCTTGCGCTTGTTCTTTAGTCAGTTCCATTGTTTTCTTTCTTAATCATATAATCAACAAAAATCCCCGGTACGACGATATTATCAGGAGATAACGGTTGTTCGGATATATTTTCGGCTTCGACAATTACCACATCTGCGGCCATAGGCATCAAAACATTGAAGTTTTTGGTTGAACCGTGAAACGCCAAATTTCCGAACTTATCGGCATAGGTGGCGTAAATAATTGCCACATCTGCTTTAAGCGGGGTTTCCAGTAAATATTGTTTATTATCAACGGTAATGATTTGTTTGTTTTCGGCAACCAGTGTATTTAGGCCTACAGGGGTTAAAATACCGCCTAATCCCGCTCCGGCGGCACGGATTCTTTCTGCTAAAGTTCCTTGCGGTTGCAAATCAACTTCGATTTCTTTGGCATTATATTGACGCACGGTTTCTTGATTGGTGCCGATATGCGAAACAATCGCTTTTTTAATTTTATGAGCAACCACCAATTTTCCGCGGCTATCTTCAGGTGTGGCAGTATCATTGGCAATCAGGGTAAAATCTTTAAGATTGGTTTTTAATATTTCGGTTATGACGTCCTGCGGATTACCGCAATTTAAAAAACCGCCAATCATAACGGTTTGCCCATTTTTGAAAAAATGTGTTGCCTCTTTGGCTGTAATAAACTTGACCATAAAATCTCCTTTGCGGCAAATTTACCTTAAATCCGCAAAATGTCAAGCAAGTAAACAAAAAGAGCCTCAAGTTCTTTAAATAAAGAAATTGGGGCTCCTATACGTCTTACAGACTTGGATTGAATTTTGCTACCAATGCAGTCAATTCGTCAGCCAACTCTGGGGCGAAACTTTTGACCTTATCAGCATACTCGCGGATTAACGGAACTTCCTCAGGCGGTATGAATTTTACGGCATCAAGATTACGGCGCATCAATGGCATAACTTCTTGGCGTATTTTCAAACTGCCGACAGACCCTCCGGTAGTCAGGCTGAGTAGCTTGAGCGGTAGCAACAAACCACTTGTCTCAATTGTTTTTTGCATAGGTATAATTATAAATTTATTGCTAATCATTATAACTCCTTTTGTAACAATGTCAAGATTTCATTTTTAAAAAATTGACAAATAAATTTTTAAGTGCTATCTTATCTGAAATTTTACATTATTAGGGTTTATTAACAAAAATTATTAATTAAAAACGATTGCTTATGAAAAGATTTGCAGAGTTTTTGTCTCAGTTTGACGGTTTTGGACTGAGCGATTCGGAGTGGAAAAAGATTAATCGCAAGGATATGAGTCCGAGTTTTTGGCTCAAGCTTGATGATTATGAAAGATTGGGTGTTCCTGCTCCCAAGAAAGATGCTCCTGTCATCGGTTTACTCTTCGGAAGAGAGAAAGATTATTACTGTTCTGACTGGAACTATGTTCTTGCTTTGGCTAAGGCCGGTGCCAGAATAATGTTTCTGGATTATGAACATCATCGTTCGCAGTTGGCAGATTGTGATGCGTTGGTGCTTCCCGGCGGAGCATTCGCTTCACCCGAGAAGTTCTATACCGATGCCAAGACACAGCGTCTCGAGTATCCTACACAGCGCTCACAGGCTTATGTTGAGAGCATTATCGATGCTCTTAAGTATCAGATGCCGGTGCTGGGTATTTGCGCAGGAGCTCAGATGGTGGCAGGCGTAGTCGGTATGAAGCTTTATCGC
>OMQI01000107.1 GCA_900313185.1 uncultured Rhodospirillaceae bacterium | reverse complement strand
ATCTCCAACCATAATTGTATTTGAAGAATCATTCAAGAAATCACTCAGACTGATTTCTTTATTTTGTTCTGCAATTTCCGAAAGCTTATTGTTATACGCCGTATTATACGCGGTAACTAAGGTATTATATTGGTCTTCCGTCAACCTATTTTCTTCGTTGGCAGAAGTTTTCACAATCAATTCTTTGACCCTGTCACTGTCTGTTAAACGGTACGCCTCAAGGATGGTTTGCTTTTGAGCATCACTCAACGAGGTTACTGAACTATCTGTCCCCGCCAAAAAGTCTGATATTGTCAGCGGTTTATTCCTACTACTTATCATCGTATTATACGCAGTAATAATCGCATTGTATTGTGCTTCTGTTATTCTATCAGCCTCACCTGCAGACGTTTGAATCACCGAAGCTTTGATAACGGCACTATCCTCTGAATTTTTTAATGCGTTGGTAATAGTGTCAAGCTGTGCTTGGCTCAATATAACTTTTTCACCTGAAATCTTGATTTCATTAGATGTATCCTTTAAGAAGTCCATCATCTTCAGATTTTCTACTTCTGCAGCTTTTTTGTTATAAGCATTCATTACGGCATTATATTGAGCTTCCGTCAATCTTTCCGCTTCATTTGCAGAGGTTTTAATCACCAGAGTCTTAATGTCCGTTCCATCGGTCGAATTTTTCTCTATGGCATTAGAAATAGTATTAAGCTGATCCGGAGTTAATAATACTATTTCTCCTTCTGTCATAATTTCAGTGGCAGGATTCTTTAAAAATTCTATCATTGACGGATTTCCGGCGTTTGCCATTTTTTCGTTATAAGCCGCCATAATAGCATTATATTCAGCTTCCGTTATTCTATCTGCTTCGTTAGCAGATGTTTTTAGTATTTTAGCTTTAATATCAGTGCCAATCCTATCATTAAAGCTACTGTTCTCGTCCAGCAACTCATAATTTCCATCTGCAATATAGCCATTGATTTCATCCAACTTGGCCTGCGTTGCTTCATGCTCTTTTTCAGCATCTGTCTTTAATTTATTCAAAGATTCATTTTCTTTAGACAGTTCTACGATAGTGCTGTCAATATTATTTATCTCGATTTCAATTGCTGCCAAAGAACGTTGCTTTACCTCATCTCCTTCAACAGACTGACCATCATACAATTTGTAGTCATCATTATAGAATCCGACTAAAGTGTCCAAATCTACTGAACCGTCACGGTTAATTTTCATATAGCGACTGTTGCTTTGTCCGGCAACCATCTTGCCATCAATTTTTAATGACGGACTATGATATATTAAGGCATTGGATTTATTATCGCTCTTCTTAATAGGAATACCGAACAAAGCATAACTTACTGTCTTCCATCCTATATATGATGATGAATTTCCTCTACCAGACGAATAGTTTACATCAATGCTTTTACCGGAAGTAATGTCACCGCCGGAAGCAATATTCAGGTTGTTGCGTAAATCTTTTTTCAGCTCGCCGTTTTCCGTGGTTGTAGCAATAGCAGCGTGTGCCTCTGAATATGCGAACTGCTCCAGATTATTGGTGGAATTTCCCATATAGTTAATATCCACCAGATTACCGGCTTCCAAAGAACCGCTGTTATTCAGGTTGTTATTAATATTGAGAGTTAAATACGACTCTGCCACAGGATCCTTAAAGCCAAAGTGATGCGCCTCGGCATTGGTTCGACTGGCTAAATCATTATTGGAATCGAAATTGATTTCCAATTCATTACCGGCTTTAACCTTAGACCCGTTTGCAATGTTTACATTATTGTTGTTGGTAACTGTTAAGTAGCTTCTTGCTCTTGGAACAGCAACAAAAGCACCGGCAGTGGAGTCAACCTTTTGTTTAAACCCTGAAGCCGTTTTTGCACTAAGCTTTGCATTCTCACTGGCATCCAATTTTGAATTTCCGACAATGCCAATTGAACTGGTCTGATTAAGGGTATTTCTCAGTTCTAACGTTGAACCGGCAACAAATCCGCCGGCAGCACCAGTGTATGAAATGTAACCATTATCACTGGTTCTGAGGTCAGAAACAGACTTTAGATCAATGTTCTTGGCATTGATTTTGGCATTATTCAAATTTAAGTTTGCCGCTGATGTAAAGTTACCTGTGTGATAATTTCCGTAAACCGCAATCAACCCACCGCCTCTGCTTGTAGCCGTATCTTTAATAAAGGCGTTATTTGAAACTTCATACTTAACATCACTGCTGGAATTTATATTCGTATTCACTAGGTTAGTAGTGGTTGAAGTATTGAACGTGGTTGTGGTATTGCCCTCGGAAATACTCAAAAGTCCGCCGTGACCATCAGAAGAAGTCATATCAAAAGTATTGGTTGACTTGTTTTGTACATCCATAGCATTAACTGCTTTTTCTTTACTTGAAGAAGCGCTTACTGTTAGTACCGATGAGCCGGTCAGTGTGTTGGTCGCTCCAGCGTCACCAACATCAATAACACCGCCGGAACTGGAAGATTTATTCAAAACCGAACTTCTAGTCGTGTCAAAATCAACTGTTGCCCTATCTGCGTTCAAAGTGCCGCCGATATTACCGGTGGTATTTGAGACAAGTTCAGATGTCAGTCTCATACGATGTCCGGCGATAAGACCGGCACTGACTGCACTGGCATCGGAACGAACTTCTGATTGATGTTTAGCTTTGATTTTAGCTTCATGAACACCACCGGTTCCGCTACCAACAATATTATTAACACCGTCAACATTAACATTCAAAGTACTTTCATCTTTAGCGTACATAACAAAATTGCTGACACCGGCAAGGCTAACATTGGTTGCTCCGCCTTCGGCCTTAGCTGTAGATTTAAGATTGGCATTGATATCTAAACCATTTGCCGTATGCTCCTTAACTTTCAACACAGTTGATGATTTTGCTGTATTTTCAGCCTTCGATGCTGTGCCATTGTAAAAGCCCAGAAGAGAAACACCGACATTGTGGATTTCACTTTTTGCCACAATTCCCTCTTGATTCGAGGTTATATCTTTAGCGGTATTGATGGTTGTGGTACCTTTGTTGTTTATGGTTAAGCCCTCAATGCTGTCGATACCAGATTTAAAGTCTGCATTCATATGAGCGCCGACAGATTTGATATTAGCAATATCGGCAAGCTGAACCGACGTTACGTTTGACTTGGAATATGCATACATTTTACCGTAATCAGTTGTAATTTCCAACCCATTGGTTTTAATGCTTCCGGTTGCATTTTCAATCAGCGCGCGGTTAATGCTTTTGACTTCGTTCTCGTTTTTAGAAATACCCACCAAACTGGCCACCGAAACTTTAACAACAGCTTTAGCAGAATCCAACTCGGTATTGGTGGTGGAACGAAGTGTCAGTTTGCCGCTGGTATCTATATCAACATTACCGGTAATCAATGCCGCACTCTTGTTGGTATCGGTATTTTCCGCAATATCGACAATCGCATTGGCACCGCTCACAATAACACTGGTGCTGTCAACCTCTGATTTATTGTCTGACTTAGAAACGATGTTCAAATCCTTAGCTCTAACAGTAGCATCTTTAACCTGTGCTACTGTTTCGGAAGTGTTGTTATAAATTGCTCCGGCACCGGAAAGCGCAACGCCAGCCACCGTTACTTCAGTATTTTTCAACTTAACATCGGCTTTAGAATCGGCTTTAACGGAAACATCACCATTTGTACTTTCGACCTTGCCACCGGAAATTTCCGCCAAAGTGTTGCTGGCGAGTTTAATATTCTTAACGCCGACATTAGCCGAAGCTATCCCGCCCGAAACATTGACATTTCTCAATTCCAACGTATCGCTGTTTTCTTTCAAACCTTTAATTTTGCTTTTAGCCTCAATTTTCGTATCGTTTGTTGTTTTGAGGTTACCGTTGACCTCGGCCACTGCACCTGTTTTTATATCATCTGACGAACTGGTTGGTGTATATAAGTTCTTAACATTAGATGCATCACCTGTAGTAGATTTGTTATATATATTTTGGGTATAATCTACCGCATCTTTAATTTTACTGCCTTGTTCCGCCTCAGAATATGTGCTTGTACGTTTACCTAATCTGATAACAGCAACATCGGCGGCAAGAGTACCGGCACCCAAAGAAACGCCGATAATCATGTTATCCAGCCCATTTATCATGTCTGCTATAACGCTTGACGAACCGGCATTTATCTGACCGTCGCTGTTTGATAAAATTCTCGCGTTTGTCAGATTGTTGGCATAATAAAGATTAATGTTACCGCCAACAGCCGCACCCATACCGGCAACCGCTATCATCCCCATACTATTGGTTGCAGCGGTATTATCTTTGGCACTGAGATTAAGCGCATTATCAATATTCATGGTTTTAGATTTAGCATCTACGACTGCGGTAGTTGAAGAATCAATCTGATTAACTAAAGCGTTTGCCACCGCACCTGCTCCAATAGCGGCAGCTGTTGCTCCGATTGTTTTATTATCTAACTTGCGGTCGGAATTTGCATTTAAGACCATCGATACCGCTTTAGTTATGGCATTGTTATCAGCATAAGATTTCACGGTGTTACTATAAATATTCTGCACCACACCCACAACCAAAGCTGCACCTTGCGCGGTAAAACCAATGGATAAAGCACGGTTTTTCATATCATCTTTTTTACCGTTATTGGTATTTATGGTAATATCGCCGGCATTTTGAATTGTGGAATTTTTAATTCCGGCTTCGGTTTCTGATACAACATTATTCAAAACCAGATTCACCAATAAACTTGCACCCGTGCCGGTAACAGCCAATGCTCCGATCCAGTTTTCGCTCTTAATAGCGGCATCAGCAGCAATAGCAATAGCACTTGAGGTATTGATGGTGGCATTATCCATATAAGCCTTTGTGTGTCCGGTATAATTATTCTTAATTGCCACTGCCGTACCTGCCACATTACCGGCACCGGCAACACCGGCATCAACATCAAAGGTGGCAATATTGTTCTGTGCAGTTACATTGATAGCGGCATCATTAACCTTTGCGTTCTTAATCGACGCGTCAACCGTGCCGTTATAAGTATTTACAATAGGCGCAACTGACAAAGCCACTGTGCCTGCACCCGAGCCGGCAACCAGAATATGACTGGCATTCATATCTTCATTGGCTCTAATATTTATAGTTCCGGCACTTATTTCTTTTACCCCGTTTTGATTGTCAATTTGCGCAATAGCTACATCATCAATTTTATTGACAACCGTATTGGTATTAGCGGCAACCGTACCGGCACCGCCGCCGGCAACCACAATTTGCTGATTGTCTTTTTTGTTCGACGCATTCAGATTGAGGGTATTTGCTATTGTCAGCTTGGAATTGTTGCCAATAAAGGCCTTGGTTTCGCTCTTATCACGCATTACCAAAACATTAACTCCGACTGCTAATGTTCCGGCGCCTTCCAAAGTTCCGGCTATAATGTTTTTAATCGAATATTCATTAGCCGCAACGTTTAAATTATTTGCCTTGATTTCGGAATTTAGAATTTCCGCCTGAACTTCATTATGAATGGATTTTACAATTGTTGCACCGGCAACTGCCGCTGTTTTACCGCCGGAAAGATCATAAAACATATTCCAATTGGCAAAGCTACTGCCTTCTTTCAAACCAACGTAATTACCTTTTGCGTCTTTATTCAGCATCTTATTTCTGTACGCTTCGGTTGTCACATCATCGGTTGTATATTTTTGGTCAGCTCCTTTAGTTCCGCCCATGGAATTTATGGAAGATGCAAATACACTCATATCTCCTGAAGTTGTTACATCTCCACTGTTAACATAAGCATGAACCGTTTTGGAAATAACATCAACATTCACACTGCCGCCAATAACTACAGTTGCTGAGCCGGCAGCCACAGTTCCGCCTCTGGTATAGATAGTCGTATCGTCCGTCGCGTTAACCAAAACCGACGAACTTTCGGCAACTTTTCCGCCCAGCAAAGCTTCTACGGTATTTTTCACAATATTAGCGTTCAAATCAGCAGCCACAGCGGCAATGCTGGTTGAGGCACCTGCCGATACCGGAATTAAATTCATCAATTCAACCGAGGTTGCATTAACGGCAACGTTGTTTGCTTTTTGAATTTCCGAACCGTGTTGTAAATTAGCCGTTACCGTATTATTATAAACATTGCCGATTAAATTCGGACCGACAACCAATCCTTTGGCAAATTCGGCCGTTGCGGTAATACCTTGTAATTTGTTATCATATCCGGCTGTGATACTGACATTGCCGTCGGAATTAAACACTGAATTATTGATGGCATCGGCAATCACTTCCGATAAGAACACATTAGCAATACCGTTAATATTTATGGTTGCTCCGCTTCCAGTTTTGATACCCAAATTGGCGGCAAGAAACTTCAAATCTTCTTTTTCGTCCGCCTGAATATTCAGTGATTTTGACTTTTCAACCGTTAATCCATCTGCTTCTGCCTTTATGGCGGACTTATTCACATTGATAATAGAACCGATGCCGACACCGACTCCGAATTTAGATGTTTGAAAATCTACTGCTCCTGCCAAACTTTGATTTTTTATATCCGCCTTTGCTTTGATTTCAACATCACCTGAAGCGGTTATGGTTGAATCTTTTGCCAGCGCGGTAACTCTGTTGCCGTTCCACTCCGTATTGACCGCACCATCTAAGGTAAAGCTTGAACCTTTACCGGTGCTTAACTCGGCAGCTACGGCAATAGTATTATAATCTTGTTTTAAATCGGCATTAACCGTAACATCTTTTACGTTTGATAGAGTGCTATCAATAATTGCCGCGGTTATAGTCTTTTTGCTGTAATTCAGCGTTGCGGCAATACCTGCACCAAGGTTTACGCCTCCGGAATTACCAAATCCGGCAGCACCGGTCGTATTCCAAATTTTAGAATCATCTTTTGCTTCTACTTTGACATCAATATCCGGAGCATTCTCGCCTTCTGTTTTAACGGTGGTATTGTTAAACACTTGAGACTTTACTGTATTATGCAACTTGTTGAAGCCAAATGAACCGCCGACTGACGCACCGAAAGAACCGTTAGATGCAATACCAATACCGGCTGTCACATCAATCAAATCAATATCCGCATCGGCAGTCACATTTAATCCTGTGGCATTTGCCGAATTGAATTTGATTGTGCTGTTATCAACCAATGCTAGAGTTTCAGACTTGTTGTTATAAATATTTACACCGGCTCCCGCCGACACCGTGCTGGATTTTGCCAACGCACCATTAACCTGAACTGCTAAAATATCGTTATTAGAAGTTACATCAACCTTTTTGCCGGCATTTATGGTCGAATTTTCAACTTTTGCGGTGGTTTTGGTATAGTCGTTAGTCACATCAACCGCACCGGCAAGCGCTACCGAAATATTTTTTTGTGCCGTAGTCGGATTCGCCCCCGTGCTACCATTGGTTAAAGATGTCGTGCCTGTTGACGAACCTTGAGAACTACTACTCTCTCTGCCATCTGTGCCGTTTAACCCCTTAGCGCCTTCTTTGGCGGCATTATTCTCATCTTCATCGAATAAATTACGCAGATTCATAACATCTTCTTCATCAGCCTGCGCATTATCGATTTCATCCATCCAGTTACCGGCATTTTTCATCTTTTGCGGTTTATTTTCATCGGTTGAGCTGTCACTGCCAGCGTTTGCAGATGTTTGCGTAGCTTTATCGGTAGAAACACCGCCGGCAAATGCACCTGCCAACAACACATCAATTTTTTTAGAAGATGTATCGGCAACAACCGAAACATCCTTGTTTGCCGAAATGGTAGAATTGGTAACCGTAGCTTCTACTTCCTTGCTGATTTTCGTCACATCAACCGACGCTCCGACAGAAACACCTGATCCTTCTTGCTGCGCATTGGCACCGATTATGGAAATATTAGTCACTGTATCTTTAACGTCTCTTTGGTCTCTAACGGACAATTCACCAGTATCTTCATCTAATTCGACTGGAGTACCATCTTCCGCATTGGTTTTCTTCGGGGCAATCGAAGCTTTTCCGGCAATTACATTAACATTATCCCCTTCAACTTTCTGCGTGTCGGCAATATCTGCAATATAAGCATTTGTTTTACCGTCAATTCTTTGAACATTAACACTACCTTGAAGCGCAAGCCAATTTGCCTTCCCGCCGGTTACAGCCAAATTAATATATCCTTCTTCCGAAGCTGCATTAACGTTAATATTGCCTTTTTTAGCAGCATTTTCTGTGGTCGGCGTTTTGTTTGCGGCACTCACATCAGAACTTTTGATATAAGCGTTGGCATTGTTAGTATATTTATCAACCAATACTGAACCACCGATACCAAACTTGCTAATAACTTCTTCCTCTTGCGGAGTTCTGTCAGACTTAGCCTTAATATGTTCAATCAAATCATTTACAGCATCAATCAGAAAATCAACTTTGCCCGCACCATTATAGTTAATAACCGAGTTAGCGGCATTGATATTAACATTACCATCGGCAGCGCTGACTTTAGAATTTTCGATAAACGCATTTGTATTGTTAACAATGCTGTTCACCAAAACAGAACCGGCGATTCCGAATCCGTCAGATGTTGCTTCAGCTTTAACCAGATTATTAAATAACCCACTCATATCTATTTTGTTGCTACCTGCAAAGATTCTTGGCTGTTTAATACTATTCCAAACCATCTTAGCACTGTCCCAATTCAGGATTTTGCTGAGTTCGGTATGAGTAAATTGTGCATCCCAACTATTTACGGAACTACCACCATCGAAACTTCCACCAACAAACAACTCAAGATTTTTATCTCCATTCTCAAGTTTTTGACCTATTTTAAGCTGCATCGGATTCATAGGTAACTGCGTGGTAGCATTGATATTTACGTTCTCATCCGCTGTAATCGTTGCATTATTTAAGACTTTTGCATTATTGGTATTGCTTTGGTCATTAACAACGATGGCTGCACCGGCGCTGAACTTTTTAATGGCACCGGCATTAGCTTCGGCAGTGTTTAAAGTAAAATCAACCATATTTGATAAAACATCAACATTACCAGCCGTTACGGTTGAATTATTTACGGCAGTTGTTGAAGTGTTTTGCTCGTCATTCCAAATTGCCGAACCGGAAATCTCCGACTGCACTTTATCTAATATGTCACCTATTTTACTTGTAACTTTACCTAAAAACTTCTTATTTAACCAATCATAAGCCTTAATCGTATAGGTAGGATCATAAGTCGCCAAATCCTTTGTTTCTATATCATAATTTTGTGCTTTTGCTTTGACTTCGGATTCAACGCTATTTTGCAGATAATTGATATTTTGCGCCAATAGCTTAACATCATTTTCGGCTTCAATATTTGCCTTATTACTTATCTCAACATTTGAATTTGTTCTGGTATGATTGATAAGCATAGCTGCAGCAATACCGGTTTTCTCCGAATTTGCACCAACATTTGAAATATTTTTCATTTCGATTTCACTCTTGTTGAAATCAATAGCTTTGGCATTAAAATCTTTTGTTTCTATTGTTGAACCATCAACTTTTACATTTGCATCAGAGAAAATAGAATTGTTCAGAAGTGTTAAATTATATGCCGACACAGTACTTTGTTGT
>OMQI01000070.1 GCA_900313185.1 uncultured Rhodospirillaceae bacterium | reverse complement strand
TCCGATTTTCAATCCCAATTTTTTGATTTCTACTTGTGCCTCATTCAATTGTTTTTCGGCCAAATACTGCAAAAACTTAAAAAAACCGATTTTTTCACTATGTTCTTTTTGGAATTTAACCACTGCCGAAGATTGCGGATTTTGCAGCTCTTTCGGCCAATCTTGCCAATTACTGTATTTATTTTTGTATTCACTGCATATTGCTTGATAGGTTGCTAAGTCATTCAACTCAGCTCCTTTTGCACGACAATACTTTTCATAATCGGCAAATTCTTTGCTTTTTACATCCTTTACAAATTGCTTATACAGGTAATTCAGAACTTTAATCTTTATATTATAAATATTTGTATAATCAATATTTTCTTTTTGCTTTATTTTTTCTATTTCATCATAATCAACCTGACTTTTATCAAAACCAGTTACCTTTTCCACATCAATGTATATCGGATTTAAAAACAAACGACTGATTGAGGAATAAGGACTGGCGTTTTCCGGATTATCGTGATTAAGCACATTAAGCGGATTTACTCCGATAACATCGGCACCAACTCTCTTACACATCTTGGCAAATTCAGCTAAATCACTAAAATCTCCCACTCCCCAGTTACGTTTACTTCTCAAAGCATATAACTGAATGGCAAATCCCCAAACTTTTTGTTGTTCTACCACCTGCGGAATATAACAACTGTCCGGCGTTACGGCCAATACACTGCGATATATTTTATTACCGACCTTAACTTTCAAATCATAATATTGCGGTTCCAGTTTTGATTTTATTGCAAACTCTATTCTGGCATATTCATTGCCGCCGATTATTTTCTTTTCGATAATAGATTGCTCATATTCAAGTTTAACTTCTCCGTCTTTAGCTAAAAGCGACACGGAAATATTGCTGACTTGCTCTGTTTTCACCACCGCATCAAATTTGATATCAGAAGTTCTGACTACATAAACAGCTTCCAATACCGATTGCCAACGTCTGTTTTCTATTTTCTGCAACAAATTTCCGCTATCGGCAATATTTTTAAGCTGAAAGCCCAGATAATTCACCATTTTGCGCAAGGTTTCATCATCTGCACGATATTCTTTATGATTTTGCGCCGCATCGGTAAATGTGCGGGCAATACCCAATTTTTCCAACAAATTATCAAAGTCGCTGTTCAAATTACTTCTCCGTATTATTTATTTTTATAACCGTTACACTCCACGCCGGAACTTCAAATGCCTTGCCTACATTTATCTGTTTCGGCGCAAAATATTCTTCCGAACTATCCAAAACTATTTCGACACGGGCATTTTTGCAAAATGCCGGCAGCTGCCATACTTCATTCTCATTATGAGCATTATATATCATCATATAAGATTGTTTATCTCCGTATACAAAACACGCCATACTGTGTCGTTGCTCCATATACCAATCCTGATGCGTAAATTCGGCTCCGTTATTATTTAGCCACATAATGTCTTTAATGGCATTTTTGCCTTTTCCGCAAACCACTTGACCGGTAAAAAACTTTATGCGGCCAAATATTTTCATATTTTTACGCAAAGCTATCAAACGCTTGACATAGCGAGCCAAATCCTTATCTTTCTTACTGATTGCTTCCCAAACAATCCACGTCAACACATTATCCTGACAATACGGGTTGTTATTGCCGAATTGTGTATTACCGAACTCATCACCGGCTACCATCATCGGAGTTCCGAAGGACATCATTAACGTTGCCAACATTCCACACAAACGACAAAGACGATTTGCATTCACTTCCTTGTTATCGCTCTCACCTTCTTCACCGGAATTCCAGCTCCAGTTGGCCGAATTACCATCACGATTATCCTCACCATTCACTAAATTATGTTTTTCATTATAACTGACTAAATCGTGCAGATTAAACCCGTCGTGCGAAGTTAAAAAGTTTATGGAACTCCATATATCACGATTGCAGTACCCGAAAATATCACTCGAGCCGCTGATACGACTGGCAAACTCACCGATTTGTTTATTATCACCACGCCAAAAACGACGTACCACATCACGATACCTGTCATTCCACTCCGCCCAACCCGGAGGAAATGCCCCTATTCTGTATCCGTCCATTGTTGCATCCCACGGTTCGACAATTATTTTTGCTCCACGCAATGCCTCATCTTGCCGCATGGAAAGCAATATTCCGCTATCCTGCGTAAATTTTCCTTTTACTCTGCTTAAACTACTGGCCAAATCAAGTCTGAAACCGTCGACGTGCATAACATTACGCCAATAACGCATTGAATCCATCACCAACGTCAACACATAAGGATTTTGCAAATTAAACGAAGCTCCGCAACCGGTACTATCATAATAAAAACGTTTATCCTCCGCCAAAGTATAATAACTTTCGTTATCAATACCTCGATAGCACAAAGTCGGCCCCAATTGGTTTCCCTCAATGGTATGGTTATATACCACATCAAGAATTACCTCTTTATTATCGGCGTGCAAAGCTTTAACCATTTGCTTAAATTCATCAATATCATTGCCGACCATATATTTTGCTTCCGGAATGAAATATGAAAATGTTTCATACCCCCAATAATTATCCATATACATTCCGTCTTTATCGCCGAAAAACGAAAATACCGGCTGCAATTCCACCGCCGTAACACCTAGCCAATTAAGATAGCTTAACACCGTATTTTCAGTAAAGCCTAAAAACTTACCACGATTGCATTGTCTTACTTTCGGATGCAACATTGTATATCCACGCACGTGAGTTTCATATATAATCGACTTTTCAAAAGGAATGCGAGGAAATTTATCTTCACCCCAATCAAAATTGTCTTCCGTAACCACGGATTTAGGCATATACGGAGCACTATCCAACGTACTGAATGATAAATCTTTGTCTTCACTGTTTACATCATATCCGAACAGCGCTTTATTCCAAATTAAGCGCCCTACCGTTTTCTTTGCATACGGGTCTAGCAGCAATTTATGATGATTAAAACGCTTTCCTACGGCCGGATTATACTCACCATACACACGATAACCGTATGCTTGTCCCGGTTTTACTCCCTCCAGATAAATATGCCACACATTATTATCATTAATGCTTATAGTGTAACGTGCGGTTTCTTTGGTACCGTTTTCATTATATAAACAAAGTTCTACTTTTTCGGCATTAGCGGAAAACAAGGCAAAATTTGTGCCTTTTCCGTCATAAGTTGCTCCCAAAGGATATGCCGTTCCGTCCGAAACTTTTATTATACTCATTTCTTTCCTATCTAATCGGTTTTAACACAATGGTCGAAAGCGGTGGCAATATAAGTTCTATTGAATAAGGTTTACCGCTTATGCCGTAATTTTGAGCCTGCTTAGCCCCCTCATTTCTGACACCGCTCCCCCAATAACTTTTATCATCACTGTTGAAAATTTCCTGATATGCACAAGCTTCATAAACTCCAACCCTATAGTTATGACGAACCACCGGTGTAAAGTTGCATACCACAATCAAATAATCTTCCGGATTATGTCCTTTACGGATATATGAAATTACACTATCATCGCAATTGGCATAATCAATCCATTCAAAACCTCGAGAGTCGAAATCTTCTTCAAACAGCGGAGAATTTCCTTTGTACATCAGGTTCAAATCTCTTACACAGTTTTGCATACCTTTATACATAGGATAATCCAACAAATGCCAACGCAGACTTTCATCACTGTTCCATTCCCAATCTTGTCCGAATTCACACCCCATAAACAAAAGTTTTTTTCCCGGATGCGTCCACATAAATCCGTAATAAGCTCTCAAATTAGCAAATTTTTGCCATTCATCTCCCGGCATTTTAGAAAGCATTGAGCCTTTACCGTGAACTACCTCATCGTGTGAAATCGGCAATATAAAGTTTTCATTGAAAGCATAAAGCAAACCGAACGTCAATAAACCGTGATGATATTTGCGGTGTACCGGCTCGTGGCTGATATAACGCAAGGTGTCATTCATCCAGCCCATATTCCATTTATAGCCGAAACCAAGTCCGCCGGCAGAAACCGGACGAGAAACCATCGGCCAAGCCGTTGACTCTTCTGCACAGCTAAATGTTCCTTGGGCCTGCGAATATATCAGTTCATTCATTTTTCTTAAAAATGCTATAGCTTCTAAATTCTCGTTTCCGCCATATACGTTAGGTATCCATTCGCCGGCTTTACGTGAATAATCCAAATAAAGCATTGATGCCACCGCATCAACACGCAAGCCGTCAATATGAAATTCTTTTAACCAATACAGCGCACTCACGCACAGAAAATTACATACTTCGGTACGTCCGAAATTATATACTTTGGTTCCCCAATCTTTCTGTTCGCCTTTACGAGGGTCTGCGTGTTCGTACAAACAAGTTCCGTCAAACTCGGCCAAGCCGTGTCCGTCTTTCGGGAAATGCGCCGGCACCCAGTCCATAATAACCCCTATTCCTGCCTGATGGAATTTATCAATCATATAACGGAAATCGTCCGGATTGCCGAAACGTGAAGTAGGCGCAAACAATCCGGTAATCTGATACCCCCAAGATGCGTCCAAAGGGTGTTCACACAAAGGCATAAATTCTACGTGAGTAAATCCCATATTGCTGACATACGGCACCAATCTATCGGCCATTTCACGGTAGCTTAAAAATTCACTTCCGTTATCACCTTTACGACGCCACGAACCTAAATGCACTTCATAAATTGAAATCGGTTTATCGTACAAATTGGTATTTTGCCGATATTGCATCCACTTGGCGTCGCTCCAATGATAATGATTTATATCAAAAACTATGGACGCATTTTTCGGTCTGACTTCCGAATAAGTAGCCAACGGATCTGCTTTGCTTAAAATATAATCCTGTTGAGTTTTTATTTCAAATTTATAATACTCTCCCTCGACAATATTCGGAATAAATATATCCCAAATACCGCAACTTATATGCTTACGCATAACATTAACTCGGCCATCCCAGTTATTAAAATTACCGACTACGGATACACGTTTGGCATTAGGAGCCCACACGGCAAAAGCCACACCTTTAACTCCATTAATTTCCGTAAGATGGGAGCCCAGTTTCTTATATATTTCACGATGATTACCTTGAGCAAATAAATATTCATCTATGTCGCCGATAAAGGAAGAAAAACGATATGCATCTTCTGCAATATAAGTATGTCCCATATCATTAGTTATTTTCAACTTATATGCAAAATCGGTCGTCTTATCAAAATTGATTTGAAACAATCCCCGTTCATCAACCTTTTGCATTACGCCAAGCATTTTACCGCCGGCGTCAATAATTTCGATTGCTGATGCAAACGGATTAAACACACGAATAAAAACTTTTTTAGTTCCTTTATCTCGATGAATACCGAGTACTGCAAAAACATTACCGTGATTGCCGTTAACAATGGCGTCAATTTCTTCTTTTGCCAACATATTATCCATAATAAACTCCCGTATAAATCAAAGCAAATAATAAATATTCCGTTTAACCGAATAACCTATATTATCTATATAGATTTATACGGTAAATTGCAAGCAAAATAAAACGGCAATTTGTGTTTTATGTAAAAATTTTTAATTTGATAAATTTTATATAATCACCAATAAAAAATTAACAATAAAAAACTCCAATTTATTTCGTTTTTAATATTGACGCCAAGCGAAAAATGTATATAATGTGTTTGTTGTTGATTTATTGTAACAATTATTGGAAAAGGAGAAAAAATATGACAACTAAATCTAAATACAACGAGGAATATATCAGAACTGCAGCTTACTATAACTGGAAAAACGCCGGTTGTCCTTACGGAAACGATGAATACTTCTGGAATATGGCTATCAATCAATTGTATGGTTCTTGCAATTGCTCTTCAAAATCTTCTTGCAGCAGTTCTAAAAAGACCAGTTCTTCTAAGAGTAAAACAACAACTTCGGCATCAAGCAAAAGCTCTGCCTCAACAAGCAAAACCACTTCTACAAAATATTAATAAGAAATATAACTTTTTATTTCTGAAAAAATATCCTCCCATCCGGCGGATATTTTTTTATATAAAATAAAAACCGACGGGTTAATCCGTCGGTTTTTATTCAATACTTGTTGAGTTGCTTGTACAATTCCACTATCTCAGGATCGGCCTCCTCTATGAAGTGCTCAATCTGGTCTTTGAAAAAGCGGCGACGCAGCTCCACGTATAGACGCAGATCATCCTTATACTGCGGTTCGAGCAATTTGAGTTCAGCCTCTCTGCAATGGAAATCAGTTTGTCGGATATAAAATCGGCGATAATGATCCATTCCTTCACCAAACAGCAACATTTCGTTATCGTGATCGGCAAAGTTGTGGTATTCAAGGTATTTGAACAACCATTTGGAACGATACTGTGGCTCACAAAGCTTTGCTTCGTATATTGAACCAAGCACCCAATGTTCCAAGAAGAAATCCATTACCTTTTCTCTACCTTCTTCAAAC
>OMQI01000124.1 GCA_900313185.1 uncultured Rhodospirillaceae bacterium | reverse complement strand
CATCGGTGCGGATTTTATCGGTAATGACGAAGTTTGCTTGATTTTGGGCGACAATATTTTCTATATGGGGCAACAATTCCACACTTTCAAAGAAGAAGTCGCTAAAAACTCCGGTAAGTGTGCCACTATTTTTGCGCATCACGTTTCCGATCCGGAGCGTTTCGGCGTAATGGAATTTGATAAAGAAAATCACGTACTTTCCATTGAAGAAAAACCGAAGCAACCAAAATCCAACTATGCTTCGGTCGGATTATACTTTTATCCGGCAGATGTGGTGGAAAAGGCTCGTAACCTTAAACCTTCTGCTCGTGGAGAATTGGAAATTACCGATTTAAACAAAGAATACTTAAATGAAAAACGTTTGAACGTGGTAATTATGCAACGCGGTAATGCTTGGCTTGATGCCGGAACACCGGATAGCTTGATGGATGCCGGCCAATTCGTGCAATTGATTGAGAAACGTCAAGGCTTAAAAATTGCTTGTATTGAAGAAATTGCCTATCGTCGTGGATTTTTAAATGATGAACAGATGATGGGTATTATCAATTCTCTCAAACCGGGAGATTATCGCACATATTTGATGAAAGTATATGAGGAGCGTCATGAACTTTATTAAAACAGCCATAGACGGCGTATATATAGTTGAACCACGCATTTTTGAAGATGCGCGCGGTTACTTTTTTGAAAGCTACAATGAAGAGGAATTTATCAAAAACGGTATTACCAATCGTTTTATCCAAGATAACCAATCAAAGTCGTGCTACGGTGTAATTCGTGGTTTGCACTGCCAATTGGGCGAACACAGTCAAGCCAAGTTGGTACGTGTATTACAAGGAAAGGTTTTAGACGTAGCGGTAGATATCAGAAAAGATTCTCCTACTTTCGGTAAGCACGTGGCGGTTGAACTTTCGGCGGAAAATCAGCGTCAGTTATTTATTCCTCGTCATTTCCTGCACGGTTTTTCGGTATTAAGTGAAACTGCAGTATTTGCATACAAGGTGGATAATCTTTATTGCAAAGAGTCCGAATTCGGTATCCGTTATGATGATCCTGAAATCGGTATTGACTGGAAAGTTCCGGCTGATAAAGTTATAACCTCTGATAAAGACAGAATAGCGAAAGGATTGAAAGATGTACCTGATAACGGGTAGTAACGGACAGCTCGGCACCGAACTTTCCAAGTTGTTGCCGGATGCCATTTTGACCGATGTGGCCGATTTGGACATTACCGATGAAGAAGCTGTGAAGAATTATGTTAAAGAACACAACATTGATACCATTATCAACTGTGCCGCATACACTGCAGTTGACAAGGCCGAAGATGATGCCGATTTAGCTGCTAAAATCAACATTGACGGCCCTCGTAATTTGGCAAAATCCGGGGCGAAGGTAGTTCACGTTTCCACCGATTACGTATTTGACGGTTTAGGACATAAGCCATACCAACCGGAAGATGAAGCTCATCCGGTTTCGGTATACGGAAAGACTAAGCTCGCCGGAGAACAGGAAGTCCTTAAGTATGCCGATGTCGCGGTTATTATTCGCACGGCCTGGCTTTACTCTCCGTATGGCAACAATTTTGTAAAAACGATGCGCCGTCTGGGAGCAGAAAAAGAAAGCTTAAACGTGGTTGCCGACCAAATCGGCACTCCGACATATGCAGCAGACTTGGCAAAAGCAATAGTGAAAATTTTACCGCAGATGAACGCTGCCAACAAAGGTGTATATCACTTTACCGATGAAGGTGTTTGCTCGTGGTATGACTTTTCTCGTAAAATTATGGAGCTTTCCGGTTTAAGTTGCAGAGTAAACCCTATTCCGAGTTCGGCATATCCGACCAAAGCTACCAGACCGTTTTACAGCGTGTTAGATAAAAGTAAAATAAAAGAAATATTTAACGTGGAAATTCCACATTGGGAAGAAGGATTAAAACAATGTCTAAAACAATTTTAGTTACCGGCGGAGCCGGATTTATCGGCTCTAACTTCGTGCCTTATTTTTGTGCCAAATATCCTGAATACAACGTTATCAATTTAGATAAGCTGACTTATGCCGGCAATCTGGATAATGTTAAAGAATGCGAAAGTATGCCGAACTATACTTTTATTAAAGAAGATATTTGTAACGCCGATAAAATAGAAGAAATTTTTGAAAAGTATGATGTCAAAGGTGTTATTCACTTTGCGGCTGAAAGCCACGTTGACAACTCAATTAAAGGCCCTCGTGCATTTATCAATACCAACTTGGTAGGAACTTTCAATTTATTGGATGCCGCGCGCAAACATTGGATGGAAGCTCCAAACAAATATAAAGCCGGATATGAAGGTTGTCGTTTCCATCACATTTCTACTGATGAAGTATATGGCACATTAGGTGCGGAAGGATTTTTTAAAGAAACCACTCCGTATGCTCCTAACTCGCCTTATTCTGCCAGCAAGGCCGGTTCTGACTTTTTAGTTCGTGCTTATCATCATACTTTCGGAATGAATGTTACCACTTCCAATTGCTCCAATAACTATGGACCTAAACAACATCACGAAAAACTGATTCCGCACATTATTGAAAAAGCTTTGGCGGAAGAACCGTTACCGATTTACGGCAAAGGTGAAAACGTGCGTGATTGGCTCTATGTGTTAGACCATTGCAAAGCAATTGATTTGATTTATCACGCCGGAAAAGCCGGTGAAACTTACAATGTCGGCGGTCATAACGAACGTAATAACATCACGATTGTTAAGACCATTTGCGCTCTGCTTGATGAACGTAGACCACGCAAAAACGGTAAAAAATATGCCGATTTGATTACGTTTGTAGCAGACCGTGCCGGACACGATTTCCGCTATGCTATTGATTCGGCTAAATTAAGCCGTGAGCTTGGCTGGAAAGCTGATGAAAATTTTGATACCGGAATTGTTAAAACAGTTGATTGGTATTTGAAATAAATCAGCACCCATACGCAAAAAAACTCCGCTCTTGCGGAGTTTTTTTTACAGCAGAAAAGAATAAATGTGAGTAATATTACTCGAAGCATAAATGACAAAGAAAAAGCGCTGTTGTTCTGTAACGAACAACAACGCTTTTCTTTAAGGCTTATTTCTCCTCATCCTTAAACGGAGTGAGCAAAAAATCTTTAATTTCTTCGTCATTATTTGCCCATATTGCAGCAATTGCACACATGAACAATGACGAGAAGATTGTGCCTGCACCAAGGAGCATCACATCATCGGCCAGCAGTGCCATAACTACGACCATTCCGCCCCAAATAAATAGAGCCTTTTTGATATCTAATGCGCCCCAAATAGCAGCCACCAATGCAATGGTTGCAGCCGCAAGTTTATTTGTTCCCTCATCCAGAGGAAAGTCATAACCTAATTGCTCCTTAGGAGTAGCAATCATTACAACAACAAACATTGCAATCATAAAGATCACGAATAATGCCTT
>OMQI01000068.1 GCA_900313185.1 uncultured Rhodospirillaceae bacterium | reverse complement strand
CGGCATATAATGAAATTTTGAATAAGGGTTACAAATGAGTACTAGTCCGATACAGTTTTTGCGTCAGGTAAAACAAGAAATGAAAAAGGTTACTTGGCCATCTAAAAAGGAAGTTATTCCTTCTTGTACAATGGTTGTTGTCTTGGTTGCGGTAGCAACGGTGTTTTTCTTTGCCGTTGATATGGTTCTGGGCTGGGGCGTAGATAAGATTTTACATTTAGGTTAGGAGAGCAATAAATGTCAGCTCGTTGGTATGTTGTAAACGTATATTCCGGTTCGGAAAAGAAAGTTGCCGAGTCGCTTAAGGAACAAATTGTTTTGAAAAATATGCAAGATCGCATTTTGGACGTTTTTGTTCCGACTGAAAATGTGGTTGAAATTAAAAAAGGCAAAAAGGTTGATACCGAACGTAAGTTCTTTCCTGGATATATTTTGGTAAGAATGGAAATGAGTGATGAAACATGGTTGGTAGTAAAGAGTACCCCGAGAGTAAGCGGCTTTTTGGGAAGTCGTAACAAGCCTCAAGCTATCAGCGATGCCGAAGTTGAAAAGATTATGAATCAAATTAAAGAAGGTATTGAACATCCGCAGACAAATATCACATACGAAGTCGGTGAACAAGTCAGAGTTACCGATGGTCCGTTTGCTTCGTTTGTCGGTGTTGTGGAAGAAGTTGATGCCGAAAAATCTCGTTTGAAGGTTTCGGTTTCTATTTTCGGGCGTTATACTCCGGTAGAATTGGAATTTTCTCAAGTAGAAAAAGCTTAAGAGAAATTTTTAACAACTTAAAAAAAATCCGCTGTTTGGCGGATTTTTTTGTGTTTTAAAGTATATAACCGGTTATATATTTACGAATAAAATCAGATTATTTTCTCGGCTCGGTAATTGAAAAATTTCTCGGCAAATGAGGTATCTTTTGATGCATCAGCAAAATTAGGCATATCAGTTGCCTTGATTTTGTTTTGGATTTTGAAATTCAAAATTAACCGCATTGCCGAACGACGGAAGTATTGTCGCTCAAATTGTGGAATTTCACGTGCTCGTCCCAACATATCGCACCGGCATATTTTGATATAATCAGCCAGATTTTGCCGATATTTCAAGTTACATATATCCATAAGCAAAGTTAACAGGCGTCCCTTTCTCATATCAAGCACATTGCGGATTTGCATGTGCTGTGCTGCTGCCATAAGTGCTAAATCTCGATAATCATTAGGTACTTTTAATCGTTTACATATTGAACGTATCAGCGGTGCCGCAGCTTTGTCGTGTCCACGGTGACTTGGCAGAATCTCTTGCGGTGTGAGGGTTTTACCAACATCGTGTAGCAATAAAGCAAATTTAGCTTTAGTCGATAAATTTTCACCGTGTTTCAAAGTTAAAATAGTGTGCGCTCCCGAATTTCCCTCGGGGTGATAATCGGTACGTTCCGGTGTTTGCCATAATTTTTCCAATTCCGGTAATATGGCTCTTAAAGCCCCGCATTCTTTCATAAGCAAAATAAATTGCGCAAAGTTAGGTTGTTGTAATGCATAAACAATTTCGTTCCAAATCCTTTCCGGTGTTAAGTGATTAAGCATTCCGTCGGCAACCATTTTGCGTGCCAAATCCATAGTTTCCGCTGCTACCGTAAAATCAAGCTTGGCGGCAAAACGGCACATACGCAAAACTCTCAAAGGATCTTCGATAAAATGTTCGGAATTTATGTGTTTCAGTATTTTATTTTGAATATCCTTAACTCCGTCCACCAAGTCAATCAGCTCATTTTTTTCTTCATCATAAAGCAGAGCATTACAGGTAAAATCCCGACGCACAACATCTTCTTCGGGGGTAATATCAGGTGTAAATATAAAGCGAAAATCGGTATGCTTGTTGCCGATTTTTTCTTCTTTACGTGCCAAAGCATATTCATCTTTGGTAATCGGATGCAAAAAAACCGGAAATTTTTTTCCCACTTGCAAAAAACCGGCTTGCAACATTTCTTGTCCGGTAGCGCCGAAAACAACGTAATCTTTATCGTGCGGTGCTTTATTTAAAACCATATCTCGGACGGCGCCGCCCACTAAATATATTTTCATTTTTTGCCCTCTATGTACGGCAAAAATTCTGTCACGGCAACTCGATAGGCAGGCTTTTTAAAATCAACACACAAGTCATAAGCTTCTTGCATACTAACCCATTTGAAATTTTTAAATTCCGGTTCTTGAGTTTGTAGGTTTATCTCACTGTCATCGCCTTCAAATAAAAACAGTGACCAAAACATATCTTGTCCGACATTGGTAAATCCTCTTTTCTGCATAGAAGCAATAACTTGTGGCGGAAAGGTATAGCGTGCCGGAGTTTCCAGAGATATGATGTGCTTAACGTTGGTCAACGAAGTTTCTTCTCGGAGTTCTCTGGCTGCAGCCTGTTTTACGGTTTCTCCTTGCTCGATACCGCCTTGCGGAAATTGCCACGAGTCTTTGATATCCGCTCTTTGGCACACTAAAACCTTATGATTCGGATTAAAAACAACTATTCCCGCATTACGACGATACCACTCAGCCATTATTTTTCACTCTTTTTCGGAGTTTCTTCTTCTTGTTTTACAAAGTGTTTATTGTCGTTTTGCCCGTATAGGTAAAGTGCTTTTACCAAATCTAAAGCTCTGACTAATTGATAATCCTTGGTATCATCTTTTTCTTTATCGGACTTTTTGTTGTCGGCTTTTTTACCATTAGATTTATCTCCGGCTTGTTCATTTTTCAATGCACCCTTCAAATCTGCCTCACTAATGGTCCAATCCGAGTTATCAATTTCTTCAATCTTTGCTAATTTAACCACTACGTCCGGTTCAATGCCCTTAGCTTGAATCGAACGTCCGGACGGTGTGTAGTAACGAGCGGTGGTTATACGCATAGCGGCATTATTGCGGAGAGGTATAACGGTTTGTACCGATCCTTTACCAAACGATTTTTCACCCAAAACCACTGCACGATGATGATCTTGCAATGCTCCGGCCAAAATTTCGGCCGCCGATGCAGAACCTTCATTTATCATTAAAACAATCGGCAGATTGTCGGCAATATCGCCCGGAGTTGCCGAGAATTTAACGGTATCCTCTTCATTGCGTGAACGGGTAGAAACAATCTCGCCTTGCTCTAAAAATAAATCAGATACTTTTACTGCTTGGTCAAGAAGTCCGCCCGGATTGTTTCTGACATCAATCACAATGCCGGTTAATTTGTTTTTCAACTTCTTCTGGGCTTCCTGAACGGCTTTTTTAATGCTTTCATCAATGTCTTCATTGAAGGCGGAAATACGGATGTACAATACGTCATCATTTTTGATTTCGTGTTTAACAGATTGAATTTTTATTTCTTCACGTTTTAAGGTTACCGTAAACGGTTTGGTGTTGGCTCTGCGGATAGTTACTTTTACTTTGGTGCCAACCTTACCACGCAGTTTGCTGACAGCCTCGTTTAAAGTTTGCCCGACTACGGTTTCCCCGTCAATATCGGTAATATAATCACCGGCTTTCAATCCGGCCTTGGCAGCCGGCGTATCATCAATCGGAGAAATAATTTTCACCACGCTGTTTTCCATGGTTATTTCGATACCCAATCCGCCGAATTTACCACTGGTTTGTTCATTCATATACTTAAAATCTTCGGCATTTAAGTAACTGGAGTGCGGGTCAAGAGAAGTCAACATTCCGTTGATGGCCGATTCGATAAGTTGCTTATCTGATATATCTTCGACATAAGATACTTTGGTGCGTTCCATAACTTCACCGAAAATATTTAAAAGCTCATAAGTATTGACATCTTCTTCCTGTTTCTTTTGCTCTTTGGCAATAGCGCAAGAAGATATTAACCCGATAATTAATGTGTATATGATGATACTTTTCTTCAACATAGTGCTTTTTCCTTTTAATTAGTTAACCAATCCGTCGGATTGAGAGGACGGTTATTCTGGCGAATTTCCATATGTAATTTGGCGTTGTTACCGGAAGGCATATTTCCGACAGGCTCTCCGGCCAATAAAGTTTGTCCGACCTTGGCATCGGTTTCTTCCAAACCGCTTAACAAAGAGGTATAACCATCACCGTGATCGATAATCAGCAAGTTGGCAAAATTCTTAAACGGACCGGCAAAAATAACCGTACCGTCATAAGGTGCAATAACTTGTGCATTAGATGCTGTTTTAATATCTATACCGTTAGATACAACTCCTTTGGACATCTCTTGATGAAATTTGGTTAATATCGGACCACGTGCCGGACGAGATAATTTGCCTTTAGCTTTGGCAAAGTTCACCGAACCGGCGGTAACACTCGGTGTAATACCTTTATCGGCACGAACCTTATCCGCCGCACGTTCACGTGCTAAACGTTGCTTTTCTGCCATCTGTTTTTGTTGCAAAGATCTTTGTTTTTCGAGTTTATCCAACAAATCACGCAAGCTTCCGGCCTGATTTGCAAGAGCAGTTGCTTTTTGTTGCGCTTCTTTGCTTTGTGTGGAAATTTTGGAATACATTTCGCTCTTTTGCTTAGACATTTTTTTCATATCTGCCTGTTGCAGAGCAAGTTGCTTGTTTTCTTTTTCCAAATCTTGTAAACGCTTGGCGATTTCTTCTTTTTGATTGCTGATGTCTTCAATGCCTTGTCGGATAATTTCCGCACGTTCTTTGAGCGAATGAATGCTTCCTCTGAGGAGTAAGCTGCTACGCATAATTTCTACCGGAGAAAGAGGTTGAGCCAAAACTGCTTCTGACGGACGCAGGGCTAAACTTTGCAGGGCGGCCAATGTTTCGAGCAACATTCCGTGTTCGGAATTAAATTTTATTTCCGATTGATTAAGATGTTCTTGTAATTTTTCCAGTTCTTCCTGTTTTTGCCTTACCTCATCTTCGCCGTTTTGAATTTTTTTAGCGGCGGCAATCATCTTTTGATTAACACTGTTGAGCTCATCTTTGATTTTTTTTGCCTGTTGTTCCAGACGGATTTTTTCTTGCGAAGCCTTTTTAGCCTCGGCTTCCGCTTTGGCTACGTCTGCCGCTGATACGGATGCCGTTTTTTTACCCATTGGTGCGGCGTATAATGAACCGCAATATAAAGTAGCGGCAAAAACAAAAAATATAAGATGAAAGGCTCTTAACATACTAATCCTTATTTTTTCAAAAGCGAATGACCGGTCATTTCTTGCGGTTGTTCAATTCCCAACAAATCCAATAAAGTCGGAGATATATCGGCAAGTCTACCGTCTTTCAACTCTTTGATGTTTGCCGGAGCATTGTATAACACGGCCTGTACTTTTCCAACTGTGTGGGCAGTATAAGGTTGACCGGTTTTCTCGTCAACCATTTTTTCAACATTACCGTGATCGGCGGTGACCAATAATATACCGTCAACTTTTTTGATGGCTTCCATTACTCGGCCTAATGATTTATCAACTGCTGCCACAGCTTTTAAAGCAGCTTCCATAATTCCGGTATGACCGACCATATCGCCGTTGGCAAAATTGCAGATAATCGTGTCATATTTTTTATCTTCTATTGCTTTAACCAACGCATCGGTAACTTCATAAATGCTCATTTCCGGTTTCAAATCATAAGTGGCAACTTTCGGGCTGTTTATCAAAATACGATCTTCACCTTCAAACATACGTTCTTCTCCACCGTTAAAGAAGAATGTGACGTGGGCGTATTTTTCGGTTTCGGCGATACGCAATTGTGTCATTTTATGATTTGCGATGATTTCTCCGTAAATGTTGCGCAAAACTTCCGGTGCAAAAATGGTTTTCATAAAGCGGTTGTGATCAACCGAATATTCGGCCATACCGATGTGGCAAGAAAACTTAACAATCTTGGAACGATTGAAACCCTCAAATTTTTCATCACACAAAGCATATAAAATTTCTCTGGCTCTGTCTGCTCTGAAGTTTGCCATCAAAACGGCATCACCGTCTTTGGCACCCTGATAGTCGCCTATAACACAAGGCACGACAAATTCGTCGGTAACATTAGCTTTATATGAAGCACTGATAGCTTCATCAACCGTAGCATAACGTTTTCCGTTTGCCGATACAATATTGTTATAAGCCAACTCAACTCTATCCCAACGCTTATCTCTGTCCATAGCATAAAAACGCCCCGAAAGAGTAGCAACTTTAACGTGTGGCATATCAGCTGTGCTTGCACAAAATTCTTTTAAGAAACCTTGTGCCGATGACGGAGGTGTGTCACGTCCGTCTAAAAAGGCGTGAACGCATACATCAATATTGTTGCGGTTCAAAATTTCGCACAAAGCGACCAAATGAGATTGGTGAGAATGAACTCCGCCCGGCGACATCAATCCCATTAAATGGCAAGTTCCGCCGTTGTTTTTCAAAGTGTTTATCAGTTCTACAACTACCGGATTTTTTTCTAAGGTATGGTTGGCAATTGCTTGGTCGATTTTAGGTAAATCCTGCATAACCACACGTCCGGCACCTAAATTCATATGACCGACTTCCGAATTACCCATCTGTCCGTCAGGCAGGCCGACATCTAATCCCGAAGTTTCTATAAAAGAGTGCGGACAAGTTTCTAAAAGATGGTGCCAATTAGGTGTTTGCCCATTCTCTATAGCATTGTCGTCTGTTTTGTTTTTTCTGTATCCCCAACCGTCCAAAATTAATAACATAACCGGTTTTTGCATTGTTTTTCCTT
>OMQI01000065.1 GCA_900313185.1 uncultured Rhodospirillaceae bacterium | reverse complement strand
CATTGGAAGGAGTTGTGACACTCCGCAGATAACCTCTTATCTGCAAAGACTATATTAAATAAATTGCAGAAAATTGCAAGCAAAAAAGTTACTGTACATAGATGAGCAAAATCAGAATATAGATGGCAAAAGTCAGACCTAACGTATAGAGTGTTAAGGTTAAAAGTATACTGATTTGCGGATGCCCTTTGACATTAACTATCGGCAATCTTTTTTTGCTTTTTTTGGCGTTCTGCACGAGGTCTTTCAGTTTGCCACGATGCTTCAGTATTACATAGGCAATATAGCACAGCATAGCCACCAATAAGCCGTATCCCAGAGGTTCGGCTAAAACAGGTAAGGTGCGCAACGCAAAGAATGCCGCAATCATTAAAATTATCGGCCACAAGTATGGCATAAATTGCCAAATCAACGGCCAGTAGGCTATTAATACATACCCTAATAAAATACCGATAACTACCCGTGCAATCATAACAACTCCTTTGTTGCTTTTTATTGTAGTTTATTTATAATATAAAGCAATACTTTTGTTAACGATTTTTTTAACCGCATTTTATAGATTGGTTAGAATAAAGAGGTTGATTATGAGTGCAAAGGACATTTTAGAAGATAATGTTAATGCGAAGAACGGTAGTTTTTTGCACTACTTACATAATAAATCGGAATTTAATGTGGATTCTTTCAAAAAATTATATGCGGCAATTCGGGTTTTGGCTGATGAAGAGGTCGGAATAAGCCGAGTTGCACAAGATATTAATTATGTTTATGGGCAGATACTGAAATGTTTGCTGTTTCACTTTGATGAGAATGATGAGTTTAAAATTAACAACTTGCCGGAAAATTACAGCAAATTAATAGAGTACTTAGATAAAAGCGTGGAATATTACTTCAAAACACGGATTTAAATTTTAGTTATTAAGCATAGGTTGAAGAGCCGGCCATATATAAACATATACCGCATAACCGAGTGCTCCCAGAATTATGATGGAGAACAAAAATTTCAAAGAAGATTTTATAATGTAGAATGCAATTAATGCTCCGATTAAGTACATTCCGACAGTCATTAAGTCCATAACAGTTCTCCTTGTCTCATTCACAATAATTATATCTCGAAAAGCCTGATTTGTAAATATGTTTTTTACAATGGTGGGTATGCGTGAAGTAATAATAACAAAAAAGTCCCAAGCAGGGACTTTCTTGTTATTGGCGGTGAGATAGGGATTCGAACCCTAGGTACGCAGTAAAACGTACAATTGATTTCGAGTCAACCGCATTCGACCACTCTGCCATCTCACCAAAAGGTGCTTACTTATTATTCTACTTTTTGCTAAATTGCAAGATGTTTTATTAAAAATCTGGACAATCGGTATATTTTTTGCTATAACGCCTTTCGTTTAGGAGAAATAAAATGGAAGTTAAAAAATACAGAGTCGTTTGTTCGCAACCTAAATTTTCCGATGAAATATACATTGATATTGCGCCGGACAGCGGAATTATACACGACCAGATTTTTTTCAGCCGTATTCAATTGCACAAGCAAGTTGATAATCATCCGTTATATCGTCTATACGGTTCCATATATTTGCAAGATTGCAACGGTGATATTTCGGTGGAGTTTCCTAAACCGCAAGCACGTAAAAATACTCCCGATTATGAAGGTATAATTAAAAGATATACCGAGTTGGAGCCGAAAATAATCGAACGTTATGAAGCAATGAAAAAAACAGGCGAAGAGTCCACTTTGTTTGTGTATAGCATTGACCAGATGTTCGAAATGTCGGAAGATAAAATATCGGAGGGCGATGCTTTCGAACGTAAGCGTCGTGAAAAAATGCAGGAAATTTCCCACAAGGCTCCTTCTATTTACAGACAAAAACACGCAGGACAACTTTCTCCGAGCAGTTATCAGGAAGAACGGATATTGTTGGAAAAAGAAAAATTTGCTGCTATCAGAGAACGTCGTATAGAGGGCGAACAAAAACGTGCAACCGAAACTATGCCGGCTTGGAAACGTTTTCAATCGCAATATTCCGGTGATTAAACCTTATGCGGTAATGAGCCGTAAATAAAGTCGCTGATGCAGTTCGGCAGGCTCGACATAAACCATACCGCTAATCTCATCGGCCACGGAAAAGCAATTAATGACGAATTTTTTTCTATTCCGGCAGCAATAATTTCTGCGGCCTTATCAGCTTGCATAAAAAACGGCATCGGACAAGTGTTTTTATCGGTAATACGAGATTTTACAAATCCAGGACAAATTATATTAACCTGAATTTTGTGTTCTTTTAAACTGCCACGCAAAGCTTCACCGTATGCCTTCACACAAGCTTTGGTGGCGCTGTATGACGGGCAACTCGGTAAACCGTGATATCCGGCAATGGAAGCGGTGATGGCAATAATCTGCTTTTGACGTGGAGTATTTTTATATAATTCGACTGTCGGTGTAACGGTATTTAAAACGCCCATAACATTGGTGTTAAAAGTATTATAAATATTAGTGGGATTTTCTTCTCCGGTAGAAACGCCGGCATTGGCAAATACCAGATTTAAGGGTGCAATTTTATCACAATCAGCTATCCATTGTGCCATTTCTTCACGATTGCTGACATCTATTATTTTCGGAAAAACATTGCTTCCATGTTTTTGACAGCGCTTAGCAACATCATTTAAGCGTTGTTCATTACGTCCGCTCAAAAACAGGTTCTTTGCCCCGTTTTTTGCATAATATTCAGCCAACGCCTCGCCAATTCCCGAAGAAGCACCGGTAATTAAAATATTTTCAATTGTATCTGTCATTGTTGATAAATCCCGATAAATATTTTTTAATTGTTGTAAAATATATTAGCTTTAGTTTATAATACAGGCAGTTTATTTTTGCAAGAGGAACCTTATGACTGATATTTTGAAACAATTTAGTAAGACTCGTCGTGGTGTAATGCTTATTTTGGGCGGTCCTTCCGGTACCGGAAAAAGTTCGGTGGTCAAAAAAATGCTGGAACAAGATAAAAATATCAGTTGGTCGGTTTCGGTGACTACCAGAAAGCCACGTGAAGGCGAACAGGACGGAGTGGATTATTATTTCGTAAGTGATGAACAATACGATAAATATCGCAATGAAGATGCTTTTTACGAATATGTGGATTCCGAATACGGCAGCCGTTATGGTACATTGCGTTCGGAAGTTGATGAGTTTATTAATGTTGGACGTGATGTGATTTTTGATATGGATCAGGACGGACTTCGCCAAATGAAAGCAAAAGCTCCGTACGATGTGGTTTCTATCTTTTTGTTGCCACCGTCGATTAAGGAATTACGCAAACGCTTGGAAAATCGCAAAACCGACAGTCAGGAAATTATTGATAAACGTATGAGCCTTGCCGTAGAAAGACTTAAATATTGGGCTGATTATGATTATGTTGTAGTAAGTCTTGATTTGGATCAGACGGTAGAAACCGTGCGGCAAATATTGTCGGCGGAAAGAATGAAACGTCAACGCCAAACCGGATTATTTAAATTTACCGATGAACTTAACCAAGAGGCAAAAAATGGCTAAATTTCCTTTTATTGATAGGGACGGACAGATTTTTTATTATAATCCCGAGGAAGTACAAAGCGGGGAACTCGGTTATATTGTGGTGAAAAAAGACGATAATATTCTGTGTATGCGTGATGAAGCGGCACAAATGTATACGCTTCCTTTGCAAAATGAGGTATCTATTAATGCGGAACCTACCGGAGAATTTGAAATAATTGCCTATATTATCCGTCACGATAAACCGATTAAAGAAGCCCAAACGTATGAAGTTTTTGAAGTGGGGGCAGTGGATTTGGAAGATACTCCTTTGCAGTGGGTTAAACTGTCGGATATTTTGCTTGGAGAAGTTTATTTTGATGCCACTCAAAAGAACGGAATGAAAAATTTATTGGTCAGAGGTAAGTAAAATGGTGAAAATTTATAATTCGGTAGAAGATTTGGTTGGCCATACCCCGTTGGTTAAACTTAATAAACTGATAAAGAAGTTTCAGCTCAAGGGTAATCTGATTGTTAAGTGCGAATTTTATAATCCGATATTCTCCGTTAAAGACAGAGTGGCTTATAATATGATAAAAAAAGCGCCGTTCAGCAAAATTAAAGCGGATACGGTTTTTATCGAGGCAACTTCGGGAAATACCGGTGCTGCATTGGCCGCTTTTTGTGCTTATCACGGGTATAAGTTGGTAATTGTTATGCCGGAAAACATGAGCAAGGAAAAAATTGCCCTTATTCGCCATTTTGGTGCCGAAGTTCTGCTGACACCGGCAGCAGAGGGTATGAACGGAGCCATCAAGAAAGTGGAAATATTAAAACAGCGCTCGGATAACTTGATAGAATTTAAACAATTTGAAAATCCGGCCAATGTGGAAGCCCATCAGCTGACAACTGCCGCCGAGATTTTGGAAGATACCGAAGGCAATGTGGATGCTGTTGTTTGCGGTGTCGGAACCTCGGGAACTTTAAGCGGATTGGCTTCAACCTTAAAATCTTGTAATCCGGATTTGTATGTTATGGCGGTTGAACCGGCCGAAAGTCCGGTTTTGAGCGGAGGAGAAAAGGGCGCACATCAAATCGGCGGAATCGGAGCCGGATTTGTGCCGCCGTTGTATCGTGCCGATTTGGTTAATGAAGTTTTTAAGGTGGCAAGTATTGATGCACTGAAAATGACACAAACGGTTGCTAAAATCGAAGGCCTGCCGATCGGAGTATCTGCAGCAGCCGCAATTTGCGGAGCGATTGATTTAGCTAAACGTGACGATATGGAAGGTAAAAATATTGTGGTGATATTACCGGACAGCGTAGAGCGTTATTTATCCAATCCGTTTTACAATCAGAATGAACAGGATACCTTATGAAAATATTCGATATTTTAAGCAGATACGTTACTCGTCAATTGTTGGCAAATTTTTTCATCGTGTTTTTTGCCATTTTGGGTATCATTATGATGTTCGATTCAATAGAAGCATTGCGTCGTGTTTCGGGGCGTGATGATTTAACTTTGGGATTTACGGCGCAATATGCACTTACACGTATTACCAAAACTGTAGAAATAGTTATTCCGTTTGTTTTGATGGTAGCGGCAATGATTACTTTTTGGCGCTTGAGTAAAAATAACGAGTTTGTGATAATTCGTTCGGCCGGTGTATCGGTATTCGGTTTTTTAAAGCCGCTGATGTTTGCTACTTTTCTGCTCGGAGTTGCCGATATTGTTTTATTTAATCCAATTGCGGCCAAGATGTATGAATGGCACGAGGTTTTGAGCTATCGTATGCAAACTAAAAATCCTAAAGCAGTGTTGTTTTCCAGTAAAGGTTTATGGATACGGGAAGCTGTCGACGATGATAAAATATTGTTGATACAGGCTCGCTCGTTGCGTCAAGATGATGACGGAACCGTGTGGATGCGTGATGTAAGCATAACAGAGCTTAACAAAAATTCACAGATTATCAAAAGTTATGAGGCATATTTTGCCACATTGGACGGTGATACTTTCCATCTGAAAGACGTTAAGGTTATTGTCGGGGGCGAGCCGGTGCAGACAATAAATGATTATGCCTATAAAACTTCAATAAATCTGCAACGTATCAAAGAGAATTTTATTAAGCCGGAAGCTATATCCTTCTGGCGTTTGCCGGATACCATCAGTTTTTATGAAAAGTCGGGATTTTCGGCACGACAACACTGGATGCGGTTTTTGAATCTGTTAATTTCTCCGCTTTTGTTGGTAGGTATGCTGATGTTGGCGGCTGTCTTTATGCTGCAAAATACGCTTCGAGGTTCGGCGATTATGTGGCGTGTGGTATTAAGTATAGCGGCAGGCTTTACTTTCTATTTCGCTTCACAGGTAGTGTTCGCTTTTGGCTTAAACGGATATATTCCGGTTTGGTTGGCCGCAATTGCGCCGACATTAATAATCATCTTAGTCAGCACTTCGCTTTTGATACAATCCGACGAAGTTTAAATCAGTTATTGAAGTCGTATATATCTGAACCGTCAGCCGGCACGGATATGGTCGTTTGAGCGTCATTAGGTTGGCAAATTTGCAAATAGTTTGCGACATATCCGGCAATGGTTAACGCTAAAATCGGTAACACCACTTTTTCAAACGGAAAATGTGCGTGTCCGCCGTTTTTGGCCTTCATCCATTGATAGAATACCGAGGAATAAATGAGAATTAAAGCACCGCAAATGGCGCAGAATAAAAACGGATCCATATAAAAAATGAGGATAGGTTTCGGGGTGTATACCAAATCTTTGATATAAACACCGGCAATCATTGACAAAGACAAAATCATCAACAGTGAATTACGGAATTTGAAATTCCAGCCTTTTTTCTCAAACCATAAAATAGTCCAATAACCGATTAGTGCCAATAAAGCACCGGCCCATACGGCAATAACTCCGTCATCAACGCCTAAATTACGGGCAACTTCCAAACCGACGGCAACACCGACGGTGCATACGGCGCAAGCCGGATTTGCATAAGCCGGAAGAACAACGATTAAGCCTAAAATCAATCCCAAAATAAACACAGACATTTTTATCTCCTCATCAAATCAAGCTGAAGATACAATACAAAATTTTATTTAAAATTCAACAATTTTTATTGCTGTGATGTTTTTAATATTGGCGTTCAACAATATAACGAGCCAAATTTTGCAAATCAATTGCTTTGTCACCGAATACCGATATTTCATCAATTGCCTGTTCAATCAACTGTTTGGCTTTTTGTCTTGCAGGTTCAATGCCGTAGTATGAAACAAAGGTAAATTTGCTTTGCGCATCATCTTTATGCAATGTTTTGCCGACTAATTTTTGGTCACCTTCACGATCCAAAATGTCGTCCGCTATTTGAAAGGCTTGTCCGATTTTACGTGAATAAGATATTAAAACATTACGTTTTTCAATATCGGCTTTTCCCAAAACGGCACCGGCTTCGCAAGCATAGCGTAGCAGCCTGCCGGTTTTCATTTCTTCCAATCGGGAAATGATTTCTTCATCTTTTTGGGTATTTCCGGTGGAGGTTGCGTAAATATCCAATGTTTGTCCGCTGACCATACCTTTGAAAGCACCTGCGGCGGAAGATAGTAGCTGGATTAGAGCCAAACGAATTTCCGGTCTGATGACAAGTGCGTTGGAAAGATATTCAAAAGCGTATGTTAATAAACCATCGCCGGCTAAAATAGCGGTGGCTTCGTCAAATTGTTTATGACAAGTCGGTTTACCTCGGCGTAAATCATCATTATCCATTGCCGGTAAATCATCGTGAATAAGAGAATAGGAATGCAGCATTTCCAAAGAAGCGGCTGCCGGGAAAGCGGTTTTATAATCCACATCAAACAACTCGGCGCATTTGCAGAGCAAATAAGGACGCAAACGTTTTCCGCCATTCATTACCGAATATTTCATCGCCTCAATAACACGGTTTTCGGCTCCGTCTGCAAAAGGAAAACACTTCTCTAAATCAGTATTGAAATGCTTGGAAAAAGAGGTTAATTTCTCGACAATATCAGACATTAATCTTCCTCAACTTTGTCAAAATCGGAAACGGTAACATTGCCGTCAGGCTCAATATTTATTTTTTCTATGTTGAGCTGAGCTGCCTTTAGTTTTTCTTCACAAAACTTTTTCAATGCGGTAGCTTTTTCATAAGCTTCAACGGCATCATCAAGCTTTATTTTGCCGGCTTCCAATTCACGAACGATATTTTCAAGTTGAATCAAAGCATCTTCAAAAGACAATTTTTCCAAATTTATTTCTTTCATTTCTTTTCTCCGTTTTTTACAGATTACCTTTCAATAGATTTTTTACAACGATATTTTACAACTTATCAAACTATTTATTTTTGTATGCAATACGTTCTCGAAACCGTCGGGACTTGACGTATGCAAAAAGATGTTATACACTACGCACAGATTTTTTTGTGTGAGAGGTATTAAAAGATGGCAAAAGTAGCATGGAAAGCGGGAACAATGTTGGCGCCGTTGCCTCCGGCGTTGATTTCTTGCGGAACTTTGCAAAAGCCCAATGCCATGACAGCGGCGTGGTCCGGTATTATATGCACCGAGCCGACGCTTGTATATGTTTCTATTCGTCCTTCACGTTTCAGCAATGAGTTGATCAGAAAGAGCGGGGAATTTGTTATAAATGTGCCGACGGTTGAAATGGCAAAAGCGGTGGATTTTTGCGGAGTAAAAAGCGGGCGTGATATTGATAAATTTAAGCAAACCGGTTTAATTGCCGCAAAGAGTTCTGTTGTAAGCGCACCACAAGTTGAACAATCTCCGATTTCTTTGGAATGTAAAGTTAAAGAAATAAAGTCTTTCGGTACTCACGATATGTTTTTGGCCGAGGTTGTTGCTGTTGATATAGATGAGAAATATTTGGATAAAAGCAGTGCTTTGCGTCTGGATAAGGCCGGATTGCTGGCATACGCTCACGGATTTTACTATGCATTGGGGCGCAAAATAGGCAAGTTCGGTTGGTCGGTTGAAAAGAAATCAACCAAACGTAAAAGAGCAGCTCGTGCGCAAACTAAAGGTATACCGAATAAAAAGGTGAAATATGGAAAATAAGAAGCTTGATTTTAAAATAGACTATAAAAAAATACCGGTGTTTACCGATTATAATATCGATAACGTTAAGTTTCCGCTTATATTGTCCATGCCGCATAGCGGTTCTTACTTTCCGCCGGAATTTTTACAACAGGTCAACAGCAGTGTTGATGTAATGCGTCATAACGAAGATATTTTTGTTGATGAATTGATGCAACCGGCAATAGATGCCGGTATTCCGACCATAAAAATGTTGGTATCACGTTCGGTGATTGATTTAAATCGTGACAGATTGGAACTTGATCCGACAATGTTTTATAATTATCCGAAAGATAAAGATATATTGTATGATAAGCATTGCCGTGTGGGGCTTGGCGTGGTGCATCGCATAAATTATTTGCGTGAACCGTTGTATAAAGGTTTGCTTGATTATAGTGAAGTTGAACTAAGACTTAAAAATTTATACGACGTATACCATAAGCGCTTGCAACAGATAATCCAGAAATGTGTAAAAAAATTCGGCTTTTGTTTGGTGCTTGATTGTCATTCAATGCCGTCAAAAATATGCTCGATTATTGATGATCGCTCGGGAATAGATATTTGCTTGGGTAATTTATTCAGTCAAAGTTGTCCGCAGGAAATGAGCGACTTTTTTGCCGGACAATTCTGGGGTAAAAATTATAAAGTCGAGTTTAATTGTCCGTATTCCGGAGCCTTTATAACTTTCAACTATTGCCAGCCACGGCGCAAAATGTATACTCTGCAATTGGAAATTAACCGTGCTTTATATGCCAATGAAAATGCCTTGCAGAAAAATGAGCATTTTTATCAGATGCAGGATGATGTGAGCAATGCGATTATTAACTTTGCTCAATATCTCAGTCGCAGCGTGGAAATTTAAATTTATAAAATTGTGTAAAAGAAGCAGAGTTTTATGCTTTTTGCTTGCGATTTAATATAAATGCAAGTAGACTTTACCGTGAGTTATTTATGAAAAAAAGGAGTTTATATAAATGTCTAAAATCTTGATTACTTCCGCATTACCGTATATTAACGGTGTTCCACACTTGGGACACATGGTCGGTTGTTTGTTGCCGTCTGATGTATATGCTCGTTATATGCGAATGATGGAAAACGAGGTTTTATACATTTGCGGTACCGATGAACACGGTACGGCTTCCGAAGTCGGAGCCTTAAAAGAGGGCTTACCGGTAGAAGAATATTGTGATAAGTATCACGCACGCCATAAAAAAACATACTCCGATTTCAATTTGTCATTTGATTTTTTCGGTCGCTCTTCCAGTGAACAAAATAAGGAAATGACATACCATATTTTTGAGCAATTGGATAAAAACGGTTTTATTACCGAAAAAACAATGAAACAGGTTTATTCGGTTGATGATAAAATGTTTTTGGCAGACCGCTACATTACCGGCACCTGTCCGCACTGCGGGTATGACAAGGCACGAGGTGATCAATGCGAAAATTGCACTAAGGTTTTGGAACCGACTGAGTTGATTAATCCTCGTTCTACCATTTCCGGCAGTACAAATATTGAAGTGCGTGAAACCAAACATTTATTCTTAAATCTTCCGAAGATTGAGGAAAAATTGATTGAATGGTTGAAAACCAAAGAAGCATTTTGGCCGGATGTAGCTTATTCAATTGCTAAAAAATGGGTGAAGGAAGGTTTGCAACCAAGATGCATCACCCGTGATTTGAAATGGGGCTTTCCGGTAAATAAAGAAGGCTATGAAAATAAGGTTTTTTATGTGTGGTTTGATGCTCCCATCGGCTATATAGGTATTACCAAGCAGTGGGCTGATGAAAAACCGAATGAACGCAATTGGAAAGATTGGTGGATGGATGCCAAAGATTTGCGTTATGTTGAATTTATGGGTAAAGATAATGTACCGTATCACTCGATTACATTTCCGGCAACATTGCTCGGTACCGGCGAAAACTGGACAAAGGTTGATTATTTGAAAGGTTTCAGTTATCTGACGTACGAAGGTGGAAAATTTTCAAAATCAGAGCATCGAGGTATTTTTGCCGAAGATGCAATTAAAGAGTTTCCGGTTGATTATTGGCGTTATTGGTTGATGGCTAATGCGCCGGAGGCTTCGGATTCTTCTTTCAGCTTTGAAAGTTTTGTGGCTACCGTTAATAAGGATTTGAACGGGGTACTCGGTAATTTTGCGCAACGTGTTATGAAAATGACGGCTTCCAAATTAGGTTCTGTTGTTCCGCAAGGCGGTGAATTGCAAGATGTGGATAATGAGTTTATCGGTATTTTACAAGCCAGAGTTGATGACTATTTCAAATATATGAATCAGTTGGAGTTCAGAAAAGCAATCAATGAATTGCGGGCAATTTGGGTAGAAGGCAATAACTATATTACCAAAACCGAGCCGTGGGTGGTTATCAAAGAAGATGAAGTAAGAGCAGCAACAATCTTGCGTTTGTGTTTGAATGTTGTTCGTATTTATGCGGCATTAAGCGCTCCGTTGATGCCGGATACCGCTGAAAAAATTATGGCAAAATTCGGGTTGAGTGCAAATGATTTGCCGACATTGAAAGATTTTAATGTTGCTAAAGAAATACAGGCTTTGAAAGCTGGAACTCCGTTTGAGGCCGGTGAGGCTTTGTTTGAGAGAATTACTCCGGAGCGTTTGACTGAATTGCAACAAAAATACGGAGGAGGTAATGTCTAAGCTAAAGGAAAAAAGCGAATATATGGCGATGCGTGTCAGCGGATTTTTGGGCTGGGTGCATCGGATGGTTATGCTGATTACTTTCCCGATACGAAAATTTTGGTTGATAGTAACGGTTTGTATCGTTGTATTGGCGATTTTAATTGCAATTCCGCTTTGTTACGGTATTCCGTTTCGTGACGTTTGGGATTGGTATATGATAAAAATGCCGAACCACGAATTTGTAGAAGCCAAAGATAAAGTGCTATTCAATACGGAAAACGGACTTAATAAAGTTAAGCGTACTATTAAAGAGATTGTGCCGAACAAAAAATCGGTAGCACAAAAAACTAAAGAAGAAGAGAAGAAAGACCGTGGACCTCAGTTTATTTCTTGGAATGTGGCAGAATTCAGAAGAGCCAGATACAAACCTCAGAAACAACTCCCTATAGTAAAAAAGATTGAGGAAAAAATTAAAGAAATACAAGCTCCGGTTAAAGCAGAAGATACGGCAAAAAAAGAAATCTCGGTTAAAAAAGATGAAATTATCAAGAAGATTGAGGTTGCACCGGAAGAGAATGTAATAGTTAAAGAAGAAAAATTTATCATCGAGGATGAAAGTTCGTCGTTAGTAAAGGATGCTGAAGATTACAAAGAGGAAAGTCAGAATAATCAATTGGCGGCTACCGTTGTAGAAGAGAAAAAAGCCGTTGAAAATAAGGCTATCAATTGGGATAGCTATTATGTTAAATTAAGACGTGAAGATTTGGCGTATATTAATCATCCGGAAATGCTGGAGGGCGAAGCCAGAGTAATCGGTCCGAACACGATGTATGTTAACGGAGAATTTGTGTTTTTATATGGCATTTACAGTCATCCGAAACGTCACGATATTGAGGCGGCAACTCAATATTTAAAGAACATTACTCAAGGTAAAAATGTTAAATGTGTGGTCGTTGCTTATTCGCAAAAAACACAGTCACCGACAGCTCTGTGTTTTGTGAACGGAATGTTTATAAACAGAGCGCTCACCGAACATAATTTGGCTAAAAATGTGGCATTGAGATAGGTGAATCGATGTGGCAACCCGTTTTTATGATTAGCGGATATATTTTAGGTATTTTGGGATTGATTATGTTGATTCCGGCCGGATTTGATATGTCATCAACCGGTGAGGATTGGTCACCTTTTATCAGTGCGGCAATGATAACCATATTTTTCGGTTTTTCATTGTTCTTATCAAACTACACTAAAATAGAGAAAATAAACTTAAAACAAGGTTATTTAGTTACCGCCGTAAGCTGGGTACTGGTTTGCATGTTTGCCTCACTTCCTTTTATTTTGCATCACAGCACAAAAAATATCACTGATGCGATTTTTGAAGCTACTTCGGGAATTACCGGAACCGGAGCCACAATTATGACCGATGTCGAGGCGTTACCGATGTCAATTTTGCTTTGGCGTTCACTTTTGAATTATATCGGCGGTTTGGGAATAGTTATTTTTGCGGTGGCTCTTTTACCGTTTTTAGGAATTGGCGGGATGCAGATGTTTCAGCACGAAAATTCGGATTCCAATGATAAATTTATGCCTAAATTCAGTTATATTGCCAAGCGTATATTGGTGGTTTATTTATTGTTGACGGCAATAGCAAGTGCATCTTTGTTCTTTTGCGGAATGGGGTGGTTTGATGCGGTTAATCACGCAATGTCGGCAATCGGCACCGGAGGTTTTTCAACCAAAAACGAATCGGTGGGCGCATTTCACAGCGTTTCAATAGAATTACTGATAATGCTGTTTATGTTGGCAGGTGCTTTGCCGATGACTTTTTATATTTTGTTGGCAAGGCGTAAAAATCCGGACAAGAACGGACAAGTGCGAATGTTTTTGAAAACGACGTTGATTTTTTCGTTACTAATGAGCGGGTACTTGTATTATGCCTCGGATTTTTCGTTGTTATCGTGTATACAACAGAGCTTTTTTACGGTAATAGCGATTGTTACCACCACGGGATTGACGGCCAGCGATTACACACAGTGGGGCGCTTGGGTGCCGGCTGCCATATTATTACTGTCATTGACCGGTGGATGTACCGGTTCCACCAGTGGTTCGATAAAAATATTCCGTTGGCAGGTTATAAAAGCGTTTTTGCGCAAATACTTTTTGTCAGCCATAGAACCAAATCGGGTAATACCGCTGAAGATAGGGCAGATTAATATGCCGGAAAAAGTAACAATGTCGGTATTTGTGTATATTTTTTCATTTTTGATATGTTTGGCATTATTGACCATTTTATTGAGCGCTTGCGGAATTGATTTTCGCACTTCGGTAGCAGCGGTTACAGCTTGTATTACTAATGTTGGCGTAGGTGCGATAGATGTTATCGGGCCGAACGGAAATTATGCGTTTTTCAGTGACGGGATAAAAAGTGTTCTATGCTTCGCAATGTTGCTCGGACGCTTGGAAGTTATTACT
>OMQI01000069.1 GCA_900313185.1 uncultured Rhodospirillaceae bacterium | reverse complement strand
GTTTCGGGGAGAAAGAATACCGTGCCGGAGAAGAAAGAGTGATGAAGCGTTTATTACAAGGGAATCCTTGTGTATTAGCGTCGGGAGGTGGTTCTTTTGTGGCTGAACAAACCCGTGAATTGGCGAAAAGTCACGCTTTGACAATCTGGCTTAAAGCCGATATTGATACTCTGTATCATCGAACTGCCGGACGCACCCGTCGCCCCTTTTTATTGGGTGATAACAATACGGTAAAGGAAAAGCTTCAAGAGTATATCACCGAAGAATACCCGTTTTATTCCGAGGCGGATATTGTGGTGGAAACCAAAGATGAAAAAGTAGAAAATACGGTGCGTCACGTTATATCGGCAATTAATCGCTTTTATGGTATAAAACCGCAACACCGTCCGTTTAAATATTTTCGTAAAAAAGCAAAGGATAATAAAAATGCGTCCAAACAGCAGAACAGCGGAGCAAATGCGACCTCTGGAAATAATTAAAGATGTAAATTTATATGCCGAAGGTTCTTGTCTGATAAAATTCGGTAATACTCACGTGTTGTGTACAGCCAGTGTCGATGAAAAAGTTCCGGCTTGGCTTCAGGGGCAAGGGCAAGGTTGGATTACGGCGGAATATTCGTTGTTGCCGCGAGCAACTCAAACCAGAGTTGGCAGAGAAACAAAAGGAGTTGGCGGCAGAACTCACGAGATTCAACGTTTGATAGGCCGTTCTTTGCGTGCTGCGGTTGATTTAACTCAGATGCCGGATATTTGTATTCAGATTGATTGCGATGTTTTACAAGCGGACGGCGGTACCAGAACTGCGTCAATTTCTGGCGGATTTGTGGCGTTATATATGGCATTGGATAGTTTGGTGAAAAGCGGTCGCTTACCACGTAATCCGGTAAAAGAGTATGTGGCGGCAATTTCTTGCGGAATTTCCGGCGGTGAAGCAGTGCTTGACTTGGATTATGCCGAAGACTCACACGCCGAGGCCGATACTAATTTTGTGCTTACCGAAAGCGGAAAAATAGTTGAAATTCAGGCCACAGCCGAAGGTGCGGTTTTTGATGAAAGCCAATTCAATGAGCTTTTCAGACTGGCAAAATCCGGTATTCATCAAATTATATGTGCGCAAAAGAAAGTTTTGGGAGAATAAAATGAAGCTTAGTAAGATTTTGTTTGCCAGTCATAACGCCGGTAAAATATCGGAAATTAAGAATATGTTGGCTCCGCTGGGAATCGAAGTTGTGTCATCGGCAGACGTCACATTTCCCGATGTTGAGGAAACAGGTACAACATTTGCAGAGAATTCTTTGCTTAAATCGCAAACGATAGCGAAAGCCTTGGGAATTCCTTGTATTGCTGACGATTCTGGATTATGTGTCGATGCCTTAAACGGAGCTCCCGGAGTTTATTCGGCCCGCTATGCTCCGAATCGGGATTTTGATAAAGGAATCGATAAACTGCTGGCAGAAATGAATGAGAGTTCCGACAAGAGCCGTAAAGCACATTTTTCTTGCGTGGTTTCGTTGGCATATCCGGATGGTCGGTATAAATTATTTGAAGGCCGGGTTGACGGTAAAATAGCCTTTGAAAAGATGTATGGCGACGGTGGATTCGGATATGATCCGGTCTTTATTCCCGACGGATATGATTGCAGTTTTGCCCAGATGAGTAAAGAGGAAAAAAATAAAATATCGCATCGTGGTCGGGCAATGCAAAAGTTTAAAGAGTATTTGATAAGCCTTTAACGGAGATTGAAAATGATGAATGTTTATAATATCAACGGAAATGAATCTTTTGTTGATGTTCTGGCCGGATATTTCATAAAAAGATACGAAAATAAACCTGAAGAGCTTTCCAATATCTTGTTTCTGTTACCTAATCGACGCTCTTGTCAGAGTTTGGCTGATGCTTTTGTCAGATATAACGGAGGAAAACCCACGATATTACCGCGAATGGAACCGATTGCGGAAACAGATGAAAATGAAATCTTTTTAGGCGGAGGAGCGGAAATTCTACCTAACCTCAAGCCGGCAATAGACAGTATGGAAAGAGTATTCAACTTTACCAAATTGATTATGCATAAAAACGAGTATGGTGTTGATGATGTTTCATTGGCACAAGCTTATGCATTGGCTCAAAATTTGGCTTCGTTTATTGATACCGTGCAGAACGAAGAATTGGATTTTGCTAGATTAGACAATATTGTTCCCGATGATTATTCCGATCATTGGCGCAAAACATTGACATTGCTTAAAATTATTACCAAATATTGGCCTCGCATTTTGGAAGAAAACGGTTATTGCGACCCGATGGAAAGGAGAAAACAGCTCTTGAGGGCTGAATTGGATTTTTGGCGCACTTCATCGAACAGGCCTAAAATAGTTATAGCAGGCAGTACGGCAGCTTTTCCGGTATTAAAAGAAATGGTAAAGACTGTTGCCGAATTTCCTGATGGTGAGGTTTATCTTTACGGATTAGACAAGTATTTAGATGCCGATTCGTGGAAAAAAATTGATGAAAATCACCCTCAATATGAATTGAAAAGATTGTTGGATTGTCTGCAAATGTCTCGTGATGAGGTGGTTGATATAGCAGATAAAAATATAAGCCAAAGAGAAAAGTTAATCAGCGAGATAATGCGTCCGGCTTCTACAACCGGAGAATGGAGAAAATTGTCTGAGAAAATATTTTCTGCCGATACGTTTAAGGATATTCATCTGATAAATTGCGATGATATGCGCCACGAGGCGAAAACAATAGCCATGATTATGCGTGAAACACTGGAAACCGAGGGTAAAACGGTGGCTTTGGTGACAGTTGATCGTAATTTATCCCGACGTGTGATTTCAGAGTTGAAAAAATGGAAAATAGATGCCGACGATTCGGCAGGACAACCTTTAAGTTTAACGCATATAGGTATATATTTTCGTTTGATTGCCGAGGTAATTGTTCAAAATACGATGGCTGCAAAAATGGCATTGCTTAAATATCCGTTTACGGCGTGCGGCGATAATAGCGCTGATTTCAAACAAAAAGTATATAAACTTGAACTGGCTTTGAGAAATGAAGAGAAGCTCAAGGCCCCTCAACAAGCATTACTTGATGATTTTGAGAAGCGATTGCTTCCGCTGAAAGAGCTGTATGAAAGCCCGAAAGTGGATTTAAAGAGGATGCTGATCGCTCATATAGAAGTTGCACAGAGTTTAGCGGACACGGATACTAAAACCGGTGATGAAATTATTTGGAAAAATGATGACGGAAATGTTGCGGCAGAATTTTTTGCAGCACTCATAAACAAAAGTGATGAATTGGGCGAAATTTATGCCAACGATTATTTGCCGTTTTTGGTGACAATGATGACTGAGAAAAACGTGCGTTCGAGATACGGGTATCATCCTCGGATTAAGATTTTAGGGCCGATTGAAGCACGCCTTACCAATTATGACAGAGTTATTATCGGTGAAGCAAATGAGGGTACTTGGCCTCAACTTCCGCAAACCGATATGTGGATGTCACGTCCGATGAAAACGGCTTTCAAAATGCCGCAATCAGAGAGAAATATCGGAGTATGTGCTGCCGATTTTGCCCATCTGCTGAATGCTCCCGAAGTGTATATTACCAGAGCTCAAAAAGTAGGTGGAACACCTACCGATAAGTCGAGATGGTGGCTTCGTTTTGAAACGGTATTGGAAGCGATTTTCGGCAGTGAAGATGAACAAAAAGCGAAATATGCGTTCATATATCAAGAGCCTTATTCGGTATGGGCCAAGAATTTGGAACGTTGCAGTAATCCTTGCTCGATAAAAGCCCCGCACCCTCGTCCGGAGATAAAATATCGCCCACGCAAACTATCGGCAAGCCAAGTCGAAATTTTAATGCGTGATCCGTATTCGGTTTACGCCAAAGAAATACTTAAATTAAAACCGCTGAAAGATTTGGATCGTGAAAAAGAGGCGTTTGATTTTGGAATTATGGTGCATAAAATATTAGAAGATTTTAATAACGAGTATAACGGGGAATACTATCCGGAAAATGCGGCCGAGTTATTGATGAATGCCGGATTGCAAGAGTTAAACAATATCAGTGAGGAAGTGCAAGCTTTTTGGAAACCGCAATTAAAAGCCATGATTGATATGGTAGTAAAAAAAGAACGAGAATATCGTAGATCAATCGCTAAAGTGCACAGTGAAGTCAATGGAGAAATGACATTTAAAGGAAAAGCCGGTGATTTCTTAATTACGGCAAAAGCCGACCGAGTAGATGAAACAAAAGACGGCTGTATTAATATACTTGATTATAAAACCGGCAAAGGACGAGGTGACAAAGAAATAAAAGAAGCTACCGCTCCGCAATTGCCTGTCGAGGCTTTGATAGCACAAAAAGTCGGTTACGAAGGGGTTAAAAGAGCAAAAGTTGCCGGCATGCAATACTGGGCCTTAAAAGATAAGTCCGGAAAAACCGATTATGAGCAAAGCCAAGAAGCCATAAGTAAAATAGAGGTTGCATTGCAAAATCTGATAGACGGTTTTGATAATATAGAACGTCCTTATTTGGCAAAACCGGTAAAAAGTAAACACGGGCAATATAAGGATTACGATCATTTATCACGTTATTTGGAATGGTCGGTAAGAGAAGAAAATGATGAGGAGGATAATGGTGATGAATAGTAATGTTGAGAAAGAAGTAAGCGAAGAAGTTAAGAATGCTTCAGCTAGACAACATCGAGCAGCCAATCCCCACACATCTGTCTGGGTAGAGGCTTCAGCCGGAACCGGAAAAACAAAAGTTTTGTCGGACAGAGTGCTTCGTTTATTGCTTGAAGATGTTGATAACCGGGAGCGGATTTTATGTTTGACCTACACCAAAGCAGCGGCTGCGGAAATGAAAAGCCGTATATTTGAAAGATTGAGCGGATGGTCGGTGCAAAGCGATGAACAATTACAAGAAAACATACAGGATTTATTAAAAGAAGAAGCTCAAGATAAAGAAAAATTATCGGAATATATTGGTCGTGCTCGAATCTTGTTTGCATTACTTTTGGATACTCCTGGCGGAATTAAAATTCAAACCATACACAGCTTTTGCGAAGAAGTGCTTAAACGTTTTCCGCTGGAGGCAGGAGTTTCTCCGTATTTTAAAATTTTAAGTGAGAGAGATTCCGCAGAAACCTTAAAACAAATTCAAAATGAAATCTTACGTGAAAGCAATTTTTCCGACACTCCTGAAGCGATGTCCGTTAAATATTTGGCAGCAAATTTAAGTAAAGATTCTTTTACGAAAGTAATGAAACATATTACCGAGAATTATGCTAAGATTTGCGAAAGCCTTAAAAAATACGGCGATTTGAATAAAATATTGGAACAGTTACGGCAAAAATTGGGAGTTTCGGAAACCGATAATGAGGATCAAATTAAAGCCGAATGTATGAAAAATATCAACAAGAGTGATTTGCTAGCTGACATAGAAGCACTAAAGTTCGGATCGGACACGAGCATTATTAAAGCTGGAATTCTTGAGAAAATTTTGCAAAATAATTGTTCTCCTGATTGTTATGACGAATATGTATCTTGTTTCATTAAAAAGGATGGAGAGCCATATAAAAATATAGCAACAAGCGGGGCAAAAGAAAAAGATCCGTCGGTTTCGGAACGAATGGAAAGAGAAGCTCAACGCTTGAGTGAAGCATATAAAAAATGTCGTAATATCCGAATATATAAGTCCAGTAAAGCTTTTTTGACCATTGCGCAGAGTATAAACAGCAAATATGAGGAATATAAACGAGCCCAGTCTTATTTGGATTATGCGGATTTGATTAACAAAACCTGCGCTTTATTGTCTGATAAAGAACAGACAGCGTGGGTATTATATAAGCTTGACGGGGGTATTGATCATATTTTGCTTGATGAAGCCCAAGATACTTCTCCGCAACAATGGAATATTATTAAGGCGTTAAGCAATGAATTTTTTGCCGGCTCGGGAGCACGGGATAAAATTCGCACAGTATTTGTGGTGGGTGACGGAAAACAATCGATTTTCAGTTTTCAGGGAGCAGATTTGCAAAAGTTTAATGAGATGTTGGATTATTTCAAAGAACATGCGGGAGCTAATTTTGATAAAGTGGATATGGAATATTCTTTTCGTTCCACGCCGGCGATATTGGATAGTGTAAATACTGTATTTGCTGATAAAGATGTCGCTCAAGGAGTAATTGCAGGTTCGGCGATTGAGCATATGGCAGTCAGAACCGGTGAATACGGCAGAGTTGAAATTTGGCCGTTATGCAAGGCTGAAAAAGATGAAAAAGCTTCTAATACGGATAATTTAATGCCACCGATGGAAATGAGTAAGAAAGTTTCGGTCATAACAAAGATGGCTGAGCAGATTGCTAAAAAAATCGAACAAATGATGGCAGAAAGCAAAAATTCCATCTATCCTTTAAGATATAAGGATTTTATGGTTTTAGTCAGACATCGAAATGCATTTATGGAAGAATTTATCCGTGTCTGCAAGCAAAAGGGTATCAATATAGCCGGAGCCGATAAAATGGTATTGGCGGAACAAATTGCCGTGCAAGATTTAATTTCTTTAGGCAAATTTTTGCTTTTGCCGGATGACGATTTGTCATTGGCCGAAGTATTGAAATCGCCACTGTTTAATTTAACTGACGATGATTTGGAAATTTTGTGTTGTGAACGCAATGGCGCAACTTTGTGGAAAAGTTTGAGCAAAAACGAAAAATATGCCCAAGTCTGCATAGATTTATACGAATTGCAAAGAAAACTTGATTTTATACGTCCGTATGAGTTGTTCAATTATGTTCTGGTGAATATGGGGGGCCGCCGTAAATTTATGCAAAGAATGGGAATCGAAGCCGAAGATGCCATTGATGAGTTTATGAATATAACATTGGAGTATGAACAAACTCAAACACCGGATTTACAGGGCTTTATTTCGTGGTTTGAAAATGATGAAACCGCAATCAAACGTGAAGGTGATGAAGCCCAAAATGATGCGGTGCGATTAATGACAGTTCACCATTCAAAAGGATTGCAGGCCAGAGTTGTTTTCTTGCCGGACAGTGTTCAATTGCCTAAAAACAGTTGCGAGCAAAAGTTGCAGTTTGATGATGCCGGATTGCCTTATTATCCGCTCTGTAAAAATGACTATGATAAAAGGCTCGTCGAAATAAACAAAACCAGTGGTATCGTAAACTTGGAGGAATATAGACGTTTGTTGTATGTTGCTTTGACCAGAGCCGAGGAACAACTTATTGTATGCGGTTACGCTAATTCCGATAAAATAAAGGATGATTCGTGGTTGAAAATTTGTGAGAGAACCATAGGTGAAATTATTGGCAAGGATGCAGAAGGTAAACTTGTTTTGGAAAGCCCTGCTCTCAAGGTAGTTAAACCAAAAACGAAATATTTCATAACTCCGCTGGATAAGAAGCCGGAAAAATGGTTGGAAACTGATGCTAAAGGAGAATCCCCCATGGCCAAACCTTACACTCCGTCTAAATTGAAAAGTGAAAAAGATGAAGAAGAACCGGATTCCGTTTCACCGCTTAAAGAAGGTACTGATTATTATCGCCGCGGAACTCTTATACATAAAATTATTCAATTTTTGCCTCCTCAAAGTGAAAATAAGGAACAAATTATCGATGATTATTTGAATAAAAATGTTACCGATTTTTCAAGTGAGCAAAAACAAAAAATAAAGTCAGAAATTTTGGGATTGCTGAAAAAAGAGGAATATGCGGAATTTTTCGGTCCGGATTCTCGAGCAGAAGTGCCGGTTTTCGGTAAAGTGGGAGAACAGATAATTTCGGGACAAATAGATAGGCTTATTGTGCAGGATGATAAGGTTACGATTATCGATTTTAAGACCAATAAAAAGGTTGCCAAAAGTGCTGATAAAATACCACCTATGTATAAAGACCAATTAAAGGCCTATGAAGAACTTATGCACGAAATATATCCTAAGCGTAAAATTGAAAGTTATATTTTATGGACCAATGAATTACGATTAATGCAAGTTTTATAAAAAAAGTGTTGTAATTATTTCGTTTATCTTTAATATTAACGACAGAGATACTATATATCCTCAAGATTAACAAAAATAAGGAGAACAAAATGACACAGCCTTTAACAGATAGCCAGTTTGATGAAACAGTTTCAAATTCTAAAGGTTTGGTATTGGTAGATTTTTGGGCGGAATGGTGCGGACCGTGCCGCCAGTTGGGCCCTATTTTGGAAACCATCGATGACGAAATGGGCGATACCGTGAAAATTTACAAAATGAATGTAGATGATTCACCTGAAGTTGCAAGCCGTTTCGGATTGCGCAGTATTCCTACGTTGTTTTTATTTAAAGACGGTAAACAGGTTGATATGAAGGTAGGATTAAATACGCAAGCTACTATTCAATCTTGGATAGAGTCCTATAAGTAATTATTAAAAAACAACTGTTGTAGATTTCTAAGTCTCTGACTCCGAAAATCAGTTTTCGGAGTCTTTTTTGATGATTATTTTTCAATAAAACGCTTGATTTTATAAAATATTTATGTTAAGAGTCAGCCGAAATTGAGTGGCTTTTATGTATGAGCGCTTGGCGCCACCGTAGTAAGAGCCGTGTATTAATCCGCTTTGTAAAGCAAAGCACAGAGAAAAAAGAAAGGAATGACATCATGAGACATGGTGACG
>OMQI01000130.1 GCA_900313185.1 uncultured Rhodospirillaceae bacterium | reverse complement strand
TTGCAATCTTTCTTCGTTTACTTCACCGTCAACAATAGCGGCTTCTGCTTGGTCAATTGCATTAACAAAAACATCCGGATCACTATTAAATGCCAAAGATTCAGCCAAAGTATTGCCATCTTCGTCAATCATGAAGTCACCACCGGCAGCAGTAACTGCACCACCGTCTTTAATTTCAAACAAGCCATCAGCAGCAGAAACATTACCGTTTTCTTTAACCAAGAATGTTCCGGCAGCGGCAGAAATCAAACCACCTTCTTTAACTTGGAATGTTCCGGCAGCAGCAGAAACTTCACCACCTTCTTTAACGAGGAATGTTCCGTCAGCAGCGCTGATTGTGCCGGCTTTGGTAATGTTACCGTCTTTGTTAACAACAAACTTGTTATCTGCAGCAGCAATAGAGCCGTTTTCATTAACTTCAAACTTACCACCGGCAGCAGCAAATGAACCATCAGAAGCATCAACGGCAAATACGGCTTCATCAGAATCCGGATCAGAGAATACACCGATACCTTCAGATGTAGCAACAAACATACCGTCAGCAGCAGAAAGTTCACCATCTTCATTAACAAGGAATTTTTGATTAGCTGCGGAAAACTCACCGTCTTCACCAATCAAGAAGTTACCGGCAGCGGCAGAAACTTCTCCGCCTTCTTTAACTTCAAACATTCCGGCAGCCGCAGAAATCTCACCACCTTCTTTAACTTCAAACATACCGTCAGCGGCAGAAACTTCACCACCTTCTTTAACGAGGAATGTTCCGGCAGCGGCAGAAACTTCACCACCTTCTTTAACAAGGAATGTTCCGTCAGCAGCGCTGATTGTGCCGGCTTTGGTAATGTTACCGTCTTTGTTAACAACAAACTTGTTGTCTGCGGCAGCAATAGAACCGTTTTCATTAACTTCAAACTTACCGTTAGCAGCAGAAACTACACCGCCTTCTTTAACGAGGAATGTTCCGGCAGCAGCAGAAACTTCACCACCTTCTTTAACTTGGAATGTTCCGGCAGCGGCAGAAACTTCGCCATCTTCTTTAACCTGAAATGTTCCGGCAGCAGCAGAAATCAAGCCACCTTCTTTAACTTGGAATGTTCCTGCAGCGGCAGAAACTTCACCACCGTCTTTAACCAAGAACTTACCGTTAGCAGCACTTACTGTACCGGCTTTGGTAATGTTACCGTCTTTGTTAACAACAAACTTGTTGCCTGCAGCGGCAATAGAACCGTTTTCATTAATTTCAAACTTACCGTCAGCGGCAGAAAGCGTACCTTTGATATCTGCCTGATCAGCAACTAAACCGTCAGCAGTTAAGAGATTATCATCATCAACTTTGAAACCGCCTTCAGCTTCAACAGATTCCAAAACAGCTTCACCGTTACCTTTAATTACATATCCGTTTGAAGCGTTTGCACCTAACTTAATTCCCTTTTCGGCAACAATTCTTTTTTCAAAAGTATTGGAACCGGAGAAAGTATTATCGGTATCCAAACCGGCTGCCGAATTTGCTACAACATCGATAGCATCAATCAAAGAAATGCTGCTACCGATTTTCTCGCCATCCAATAAACCGGATGAAGCGGCTGTTGTTTGCGGATTACCAATAATAGCTTGTATATCAGCTATATCACCTTCCGTATCGGTAACACGGGTTTTCAAATCAGATATTTCACTTGCATTGTCGGCAATACCGTCTTCCGCAGCCGTCATACGTGTCTTCAAAGAAGTTATATCTCCGGTATTGGTGGCAATAGCTGTCGTATTTGCTGTGAGTGTGGTTTCAGCAGCTGTCATACGATTCTTCAAAGAAGTTATATCTCCTGTATTAGTAGCAATAGCCGTAGTATTGTTAGTTACGTTATTGTTCGTGGTAGCCAAACTACTGGTTGTTGCATAGGGTGATAAATCTACGGTACCAATCACGGTAGAACCTGCTGTTACATAGGAAAAATCAGATAAACTGGAAATAACATTCGCAGCATTTGCCGGTGTGGCAAGCGCAAAAAGCCCCAGGTTTATTAACATGCACTTTGTCAGAACGCTTCTGTAAAGTTAATTTAACATACCTAGAGCAGACTTTGTATATTTCATATAAAATCTCCTTGATTATATTGTTTATGATAAATACGAAGAATACCCTGATAAGGGCAACTCATATCAATTATTAAAAATGTCTTAACAAAAACATCTAAGCTCAGTTTGCAAGTTATTAACACTTTGTCAATAAATTTACTTAAGTTATCCCAAGATAACTATTACTTATTTCTGTATTTATCTCACTGCTGTCGGCTCAATGTTTGGTAATGATGTAGAGGTTGCTCAAACACTTCTGGTATATCCATACAATATGATAGTGGTGAATATTTGTATTTCAATCCCCGTATTTTTGGATTTTATTACTTTATTCCGCATATCATCAATCTGATTTTTACAAATTAATATCTTTTCAAAAAATATAAATGTGTTAATATCATATCAAACGGTATTTTGATAACTGTAAAAATTGAGAGGCCAAATGATTGATTTGCACACACACTCTACTTTTTCCGACGGCTCCAATACTCCCGAAGAATTGGTTGAAAACGCTCATGATATCGGGTTGACGGCAATAGCATTGACCGATCATGACTCCGTTAACGGATGTGTTCATTTGCAGTCAGCCGCAAAAAAATATCCTGATTTATTGGCAATCAACGGATGTGAGTTCAATGTCAGGCATCCGGCAAATATGGAAATCATCGCCTTAAATATAAAAAATCTTGAGCCGTATTATGAGCGCCAAACTACTCTTTTAAAATACCGAAACGATGCTTGTCTTGCACGCATTGAGAAGTTACAAAAGCTCGGCTATCATATCAAATGGGAAGATGTGGCGTTTGATGAAAACGGTAATCAGCGCAAAACACTGGCTAAACCCCATATTGTCAATTTTTTATTTCAAACAGAACAGATAACTAATAAAGATAAGGCCTATACAGAACTGCTCGGAAAAGGCGGAGCGGCATATATTGAAACAGAAGCTCCTACTGTGGAAGATACTATTGACTTTATCCGGCAAACCGGTGCCGTTTCCGTTTTAGCTCACCCTTGTCTGATTAAATTAAATGAACACGATTTATATAATGAAATCATCCGGCTGAAAAAATGCGGCCTCCAAGGTATGGAAGTCCAACACTCTGATATGTCGGCAGATGAGCTTAAAAAATATCAAAATTGGGCCGATGAGTTAAGTCTTTTAAAAAGCGGAGGCTCCGATTACCACGGATACAATGCTCATTACGGAATAAAGCTTGGCATCGGACGTGGCCAGCTTAACATTCCGCACGAATATATTGAAAAAATTATAGAGGCTTCGGGTAAATAAACAAGTATGAATTGCTATTTCAAACGAGGTTTCTTCGGAACCGGATTTTCAGTGGTTTCCGGCTTAAAAGTCGTATTCGGTTCCCATGTCTGATTACGCCCCAAAAAGGCAATTTTACCGCGAACAATAAGCTTATCACCCTCTCTCCACATATCACAATCATAAACTTTGCCTTTTTTCGGGTCCAAAATTTCACCATTGGTATACTTATTTTCTTTCTTTTCCATATCCCAGATAATATCCAATCCCTTGATTAACGGTTCATCAGGCAACTTTGCAACCGCTTGCTTATTTTGAAACAGTTCGACCACACGTCCATAAACTTTTCCTTGATATTCATAGATTTGAACCACACTTTTAGCCGTATTCGTTTCATCGTCAATCGTGGTCCAATACCCCACAACATCATCTCCGGCCCAAGCCATACAAGGCATTAACATCATCATTAAAAACAGTATTTTTTTCATATACTTTTCTCCTAAATTATCACGGGATATTGCCAGTATAGCAAGCCTGCCCTCTCTGTCAACAAAATAAGTCCGCTTATAAATATCAAAGTGTATCAGCCGGCCAAAACGCAGCCGAACAAAATTGCAAAAAAATGCATAATTGTGCCGCACAAAACAAAGGCGTGCCACACTGCGTGAGTATATTTTTTACTTTTCCATACATAAAAGGGAATACCCAACGTATAAAAAAGGCCGCCCAAAATCAAAAAGACCAAACCGATTGTATTCAGGTTTTCAAATAAGGCTTTGGATGCAAAGACTATCAACCACCCCATAATCAAATAGAGCAATATTGACCATAATTTGGTTCCGTTCGCCGGAATTACCAATTTCAGAACAGTTCCGAGTATCGTCAAGCCCCAAATAATTCCGAAAATAGTCCAACCAATCGGACCACGTAAATTAACCAACAAAAACGGAGTATATGTTCCGGCAATCAGATAATAAATCGCTATATGATCAAACTTTTTCAAAATGCTCTTGGCACGCTGGTTTGTTAATGCGTGATATATGGTTGACGTGGAATATAAAATAATCATTGAGGAAGCAAAAATAGCACTGGAAACGATTTTCCACGGATCTCCGGTAAGCGAAGCAAACGCCGTTAAAACTGCTAAGGCAGCTATTCCCAAAACAATTCCCAAACCGTGGCAGGAACAGGAAGCTATTTCTTCGGCAATTGTATACGGGCGTTGTGTTTTTTGCTGCATTGGTCATACTCCATAGAATTTATTTAGCATTATTCTACAGTGCGAAATTTTAAAATACAACAAAAAAACCGCCATGCTGACATTAACAGCGGTTTGATGTATATTATTGATTCAAATGCTTTTTTTGTTTTGGGTATGTTTTTTCAATGTAAATGCGTAGCTTTCTTCAAGTAAAGCAAACAACAATTCATCACTTACGGTATCATTTAAAACAATGGTTATCCAATTTTTTTTATTCATATGATAAGCTGGATAAAACCCCTCTTCATGCTGCAATTCTTGAATCTCTGCGGGAGCCAATTTAATATTTACCACTTCAAGCTTACCGCCCAATTTACTATCCACTTTTTTCCCATCTATATTCATAACAATCGCATACCATTTTCCGTTAGTCGGATTTTTGAACACCCCACCGGAAAAATCGTCCCACGGAAATATCGGCTCATCTCCGTATTTTTCGTAAATTTTCGCAGCCATACGATTGGCCTGCGGATGAATAAAATAGTTAATATGGCAACAATGCGCTTTTATATCTTCCAAAATATTTTCATATTCACTGCGAACCTCTCCGGCAAACCCTGCCGCCATACTTTCTACTCTGAGCGGAATATAAATTTCTTCGCTGTCTAAATCATAAACATCGCCCGACACATTACCTGCTACATCTATTTGCACAATTGCCTTAAAATCACCATTTATAAAGACTTTAGTGTAAACCCATACATTATCTGATTTTATAAAACCAAACGTTTCGAGTTTATTGAAATCTATCTTTGCCCGCTCAAATATTTTCTGCTCTATGGTCATTTTACACCAGCCTGAAATCTACCGGTAAGGTATAACAAACGATTTGAGATGTCCAGTATAAAAAATATATCAATTATTTACTGTGGTTTATTCTATTTTCTGTTTTACTTTTTAGCAGAAATACCCTATTCTTCGTTAGATAAAACACTCTATAAAGGAAATGAAAATGTATAAATATTTAATCGCTCTCATTGTTTGTTGCTTTGCATTCAATGCTTCGGCCGCAACTTCGGAAATTTTGCAAAAATCACAAAATTCTTGGAACAATACCCCTATTAAACAAATGAATTTGACAGAGCCGGAGGTAACCGTTGTTAGTATTCAAATTCCTCAGGGAGAAAAATTACCGTTACATCAACACCCTATTTTGAATGTCGGCTATTTGACCAAGGGAGAACTGACTGTTCATACCGAAACCGGTGATGTTTTAGTCTTAAAAGCCGGCGACCCGATTATTGAGGTTATTGACACTTGGCACTATGGCGAAAGCACCGGTAATGAAGATGCGGAAATCGTGGTAGTTTATGTAGGTAACAAAGGTGACACATTCACAGAAACCAAATAATAGTCTTGTTATGATGTCTTTATTCTGGTAATCCAATTATCTAAAAAGTGCATCTGTTCTTTGGTATGGAACCAGTGTTCACCGCTCGGCATTATCGTTACATCGGCACCGATTTTGGCAGCAAAGTTTTTAATATCCTTTAGCGATTGTAAGTTATCATTGCTGCCATAGAGAACGTGTGTCGGTTTATTCCATTCAATCGGGTGCGTGCGAACCCAACTTAAATATTCCCAAGACAACGTTTCGCCGAACTCGGTTGAAATTATTCCTTTTTGCTGCAATTCAACTTCGGTAACATTTGCCCAGAGCATCATATTTTTAATCAAATTTTCCATATCTGCAATCGGCGAGATAAAATATGCCTCGGTAATCGGTATATTTTGCAATGAATGCATAGCGAAAAATGCACCGATACTGTTGGCCATAAGCACGATCTCCTCATATTCAGCGCTGAGATTGCTAAAAAAAGTGGCAAATTCTGATTTAGCTTCCCACGGCGTCTGTGCCTGATAATCAAACCCTATGACCTTATATCCGGCAAACAGAGGCTTATAGTGTTCTGCTTCATCAACACTTCCGCCCTTTCCGTGTATGTAAACCAAACATTTTTTCATTTTTTTACGTTGCCGGTAGAGTTATATAATTGCACCTAGCAAGATTTAATCCTCCTTTTTACTATCTAGTGTAATTTACAAACCTTTTATCATTAAGTCAATATTTCGATATGTTGACATATCCGGAAACTGCTTATTTATATTAAATTTTTTCAAAAGATTGAATACTTCTTCACCGATTTCCGGCACATACCACTGATGCCCTTCATACTTCTTTTCGACAGTTTCTATTTTATTGTTTTTGATATATTTAATGACATAACTCGTCCCCCAATGTATTCTAAATTCGCAATGAATAATCGGAAAACCTTCATAACAAAATCCGTCATCCCAAACATCAAACAAATCTTTCAAAAATATTTTATATCCGCTTGCGGCTATAGAAAAACCGGCACCCGAAACCAAACCACCTCCTTTATATAAAGTCATAAAATCCACGACAATTTTGCCTAAAATCGGACTTTTTTTAATATATTCCTTGTGTTTTTCAATATAATCAAAATGCTCGGCAAACCAGTTTAAATGTTCTTCCCGTTCATTGCGATACAATTCATAAAAATCGCAATGTTCGGCCACTTTGAATGTTTCAAACTCTTGTCGAGCCTTTTTCGCTTTTTGTTCCAATTCAAGATATTGTTTGCGATAATCATTAATATTCATTGTTTTGCTCCCTAGTTTGCTAAAATGTTCTTCATTTCTTTGATGGTTTTGTATTCTTCAAAATCGTCGGTAACTGTCTTATGCTCGCACAAATATTCCAATATACCGCACAAAAGCGGCGAAAATCCCAGAGATTCTTCTCTAAGACCTGTAATCGTAATCATTCCCCCATTTTTGATATATGTTAATTTGTGCGAAAAAGTGAGATTTATACATTCCACAATCGGATATCCCTGATATTTGTATCCTAAATCCCAAAGCGCAATTAAATCGCCGATTGTTATATAATCAACGAACTTTCTTCCGACTTTATTGCCTCTTGTATATAAATTAAAAAAATCAATAATTATATCGGCATTCGGTGTATTTTTAGCGAATTTATAGCGGTTATTCCAAAACACATCAAAATTTTTTACAAACCACTTGCGCTCAGCTTCCTGTCGCTTTTCAATTTGCTTTTTGATATGCTTTTGATTTTGTTCAATCAACGCCGAACGTGATTGTTGCAATGCTTCTATTTGATTATGTATATCACGTAAAATCTGGTTATATTGTTCAAGTGTCATATTTTGCTCTCCTTTTTAATAAATCAAACCTATAAAGAGGGCAAAAAAAATAAACCCATCGATAACGATAGGCTTATATTTCACCTATCATCCAAGCTTTAGCACCGTGCATTTCTGTCGGTTGCTGTGTGGTCATCGGGCTTGTCCCTCGCACACTCTTTATAGGTTAATGGTATATATATTACATATTTTTACAAAATACAAGAATATGTTAGTCAACCCAAACCGGACGTGTACGAACAGCACACATTTCCTCACTTAATCTAATACACTCTTCCAAACAATCGTGATAATATTGATAAGGAATGGGAATAATTTTATCGTTTAATTCTACGTACCACATTTCAGCCTCCTTTATTTCTTTTTAATTTTACTGTTTTTTATTCTTTGACGTATAACAATACGCTTAATAAATTCTGATTTGATCATATCTTTTCTTCTTAGATTATATATTTTAAGTAGATAATCGTTTTGTACTCATTGTACATGTTTATTATTAATCGTTAATACGCCAAAATGTGTCGTAAAAACACACCTATTTTAAAATATTTTACAAAATTTCCTTAGTTTTGCGATTTTGATACAAGATTTTACTGATGAGGTACCTCTGCATATTTTATTATGGGGTAAATTTGCCATTCATCAAGAAAAAAATTTGAGGACAAATATCTTGACAAAATGCGACAACTCCTGTATGAAGTGACAAGAGGTAAGTATGTCAGGATACACAAAAAACAGATACAGTTCTATTTCTTCCGATAAAATCGATGAGTTGATGTCGATATATTAGGAAAAAATTCGCCATCTTTCCGTGAGGGAGATAATATGTTGATAGATAATCGTCACAGGCTCTTGCTTGATTCTACCGGCCGAATAAAAGAATTTAAGTTTAAGGGTGAAAACGGTAAAACCATTAAAACGCTATTTGAGCATAAATCGAACGGCACGGATAGAATTTCGTTTGAAGACGGCACTAATGTGTTGTTTTCCGGCAAAGATGTTCTTATCAGCCATAATGGTGTAATTTTGAACGATAATAATCGGAAAGAATTTCTTGCTACATACAATAGAGCAAGTGAGTTTTCTCAACGTTTCAGCAAATATGGTAACGAGCGCTAAAACTTATGCAAATTGACCGAATTAAAAGTGAAATACAAAACATTAAAACGACAAGTTTCGGTATTTCCATACCGGAACTGAAAAAATTTGCCAAGCATATTGCTAAAGAGAATTATAAAGAGTTTTTGGATAACAAGAACTTTGCAACTTTTGAATTGAGGCTTTTATATGCCTTTGTACTCGGATATGCCAAAGACGACATATCTGCCCTGCTCAAATATTTTAATTATTTGGTGCCTTATGTTGATGATTGGGCGGTAAATGATTCCTTGTGCCAAAGTTTCAAAATAGCCAGAAAATATCCCGATACGGTTTGGCAATATTTAATGCAGTATCAAAATACTGATAAAGAATTTGAAAGTCGAATTGTTTCTGTGATGTTATTATCGCACTATTTGACCGATGAATATATTGCCAAAGTTATCAAGATATTGGACAGATTAAATGCCGACAAATATTATGCACAGATGGGAATTGCATGGGCAATCGCCACTATAATGGGAAAATATCCCAATATATGTTTACAATATCTGCAATCAAAAGAATGTCACCTGAACACGGAAACCTACAATAAATCTATTCGCAAAATTATTGAATC